>CAYOOH010000007.1:0-17697 GCA_964405545.1 uncultured Candidatus Saccharimonadales bacterium
CGCTCCTACTCCGTCTATGGCGACGGCTATGAGTGTCGAGTAATAGGTATCACGAGAGAATATCCAGTAAGCAAAGAGCAGCGCTGCTATTGTGAGGATGATTTGATCGAATCTCGAGCTACCGCCTACTCCTTTGCGCATCGATAAAATAAAAACAAGCAGGACGAGAGCGGTGGTGCTACCGAAGAAAAGCGATGACCATCCTCCCCCATTCATGACCTGGTTGACGAACGCGACTAGTGTCAGGATTGACCAAATACCCCAGGTGATACGCTGAGGCTTAACTTTGCCCCGGAATATACCCCTTATGTAAGGGACGTAGCCAATAAAATTAAGAATTAGGGCAGTCAAGCCAAAGAAAAGTGCTTTGTCCATGGGCTGATTATAACCTGGGCCGCCACTATATGACGATTTCGCTAGACCACTTTGCTCCAAAACGACGGCAACGGGGCTATCCGCAATTATGACCCGGAGTAGTGAGCTGGTTTCGCCGAGAGGATGCGGGACTTAGGGGGTAAATTCGACTATTTCTGTAATCTCGTGGCTGGCTACCATGATGGTAGGACCAGGCTGACCGGCGGCAGTCTGGGTGATGACAATATGGGGCTGGGACTCGAAGATAGCTATGATGTTATAGCGAGTATGGTCGGGATGAGACTCCCCCACCCGCACGGTAATGGGGTGCTTGTCATGGATGTACTTGAGGCTATAGATACGTTTTGGCGTGATGGACGTACGAAGCTGATCGTGAGCCGAGAGGCTTAAGGCATCGTAAGCGGCGACGGCCTCGTGGTCGGGTATGCCGGGGATAAAAAATCTCATAGCTTGTAGCGGTATCAACTGGTTAATACCGACCGCGCATTGGACGGTCGTTGCCGCCATGGCTGGGGCGGTCGCCCATGGGCTTGGCTACATTGACGGTCAGGCGGCGACCGTCCACCTCCTTGCCGTTCATGGCGTCGATGGCAGCCTTAGCCTCTTCGTTTTTGGTAAATTCTACAAAGCCAAAGCCTTTGGAGTTGCCGGTGTCGCGGTCGGTAATGACCTTAGCGGAGACGACGTTACCAAAGGGGGCAAATAACTCACTGAGACCTTGGTCGGTAATGGTGAAGGCGAGCGAGCCGACAAATAATTTGTTCTGCACGGGGTGATCCTATCTCCGGACACTGGCTAGAGTGTAAAGAACTCCGGGACTAATTAGTGTGTTCCGGAAATGAGATTGGCTTGCCCTATGCGGGGTACTTGACGAAATCGACAAGGAACCTTGGTTCTGGATAAGGGTATTATATCTTAACCGGGGTGAAGTGTATAGCCTAGATCTGGGGCGGCGTGGTGCGCCTAGAGCGCCGGCTCGGATAATTCGACTAGTGAGGCTTGGCTAAAACGGTAGAGCTGGGCTGGGCGATGGCGGCCGCCTTCGAGACGTTGGGCGGTGGGTTCGATAAAACCGAGACTCAAGTATTTTTTGCGGAAATTGCGCTTGTCTAGGGTGCGGCCGAGGATGATTTCGTACAGGCGTTGGAGGGCGGTGAGGGTAAAGGCCTCGGACAGCAAGGAGTAGGCAACGTTGGTGTAGGCCAGCTTGGAGCGGAGGCGCTGAAGGGCGTAGGTTAGGATGGCGTCGTGGTCGAATGCTAGGCCATGGAGTTCGCCTACGGGGCGCAAGGCTGGGGCATGGGGATTGGTCTGGTCGGCCAGGTGGAGGCGGTCGGGTGGTACCAGGGCGTAGTAAACGACCGACACGATGCGGCCGCGGGGGTCACGATCGAGGGCATCAAAGGTATAGAGCTGCTCCATAAAAATATCCTGGACGCCGGTTTTGTCGTAGAGGACACGGCGGGCGGCCTCGAGAGTGGTTTCATCTTGCTGAAGGAAGCCACCGGGGAGGGCCAGCTGGTTGTGGAAGGTATCTTCGGCACGGTTAATGACCAGGGCTTGGAGCTGGTCTTGCTGGAGACTAAAGACAACGATGTCGATGGTCATTTGCACTTGGGCGAGGGGGCGACTGAAATGGGTGTTCATGCGCCTGATTATACTCTGTTAATTGAGGCCGCTGTTGTTTTAAGTTAAAAAATAAAAGTGTTGACATTACACTAACAGTGGATTTATTATCTCATCAGTTAGCGTTCTTTGTACACTAACACTAACTGTTTTTGGCACTTTGACAACGCCGCAACCTTGCGGCACAACCAGAAGGGAGCCTAAGAGATGGCTCGCGGAAATGTCCAGCTGGTCATTATTGACCCGCAAAACGACTTCATGGACTACCCTGAATCGGCCTTGCCGGTGCCAGGGGCCAGCGCGGATATGAAGCGCCTGGCGGCCATGATTGACCGCGTCGGGCATAAGCTCGACGACATCCATGTCACCCTTGACAGCCACCATCTGGTGGATGTGGGACATCCTACGATGTGGCTGGCTGCTGACGGACGCACTCCGCCTCCGCCTTTTACGGCCATCCGGGCAGATGATATCCGGAGCGGCATCTGGACGCCTCGTTTTGCCAACGCCAAGCCACCGGCTCTCGGAGGCCTAACGGTGCGCGACTACATGATTCGCTACGCTGAGCAGCTAGAGGCTCAGGGCAGCCACCTGCTGATGGTTTGGGCGGTTCACTGCCTGATTGGCACGCCGGGTCACGCCGTCCAGAGCGATCTGATGGCTGCGCTGAACCGATGGGCAATTAAGGAATTCGGTAACATCGACTTTGTTACCAAGGGTACTAACCCCTGGACCGAGCACTACGGTGCGTTCCAGGCCGAAGTAGTCATGCCGACCGATCCGAGCACGGGTCCCAACACCCGGTTGCTTGAGATTCTGAAGCGGGCGGATGTAATTGCCTTCGCCGGTGAGGCGTTGACCCACTGCGTAATGGAGACGGTGCGCCAGATTGCGGACAATGTGGATCCGCGGCTGGTTCGCAAGTTCCATCTGCTGCGCGATGCCTGCTCGCCGATTCCGGCCGTTCCCAACGGGCCGAACTTCCCGGCCATGGCGGAGACCTGGCTGGCGGAGATGAAGCAGCGGGGCATGACCATCACGACCACTACCCAGTTCCTGGCCTGATTTCGGCCACCACGAGACAAGGAGCTTGAAATGCCAAAGTTGACGGGCAACGCCGATGGTACCGATACCTACTCAATTGGGGGTACCGGTTTTACCTTCAGCGCCGTGCGGATTGACGGCCTCGGAGCCACCGAATACTGCCTCGTGGATATCGAGGTGGATGTGACCGGCTCCACTGCCGGCTTCGCCAGTGATCTGCGGGCGACGGTTATGACGGCGATTGAGGCGTGCAAGCGGTCGCCCAGGTCCAACAACCTGCTGGTCCGTGTGAGCATGTTCTCAACTAGGTTCCCGGGTGGTTACCGGGAGCTGCATGGCTATATGCCTCTGGAGCAGATTGACCCTAATAGGTATCCCGACTTTAACCCCAGCGGATACACCCCTCTGTTCGACGCCACCTTCGGCGCCATCGGCTCGATGGTGGAATATGGATCCAATCTGATGGCCAATGATTTTCTGGCCAACGGTATTGTGTTCGTCATCACCGACGGCTGGGACAACCGGTCTACGGCAACCCCGGCGATGGTGGGACAGGCAATCCAGGCCGCCCGCCGGGCCGAGAACCTGGAATCGATCGTGACTATTCTGATCGGCGTCAACGCAACCGATGCCCGTCAGGCACTGGAGCAGTTTCAGCACGAAGCCGGCATCGATAACTACATCGATCTCGGGGCTGTCACGAAGAGCAAGCTGGCCAAGCTGGCGGCTTTTGTCAGCCAGTCTGTATCCAGCCAGTCCCAGGCCATTGGCACCGGCGGACGGTCGCAGGCGATTGCGGCCACTATTTAGGTGACGATAACCTAAATGATTGTGGGAGGACGGTGCGGGCAGCAAGCCCGGACTGTTCTCCCCTTTTCACGTTAGGAGAATGGGTCATGCATGTAGATTCCTGTATAACTACGGGATATTTGCACGAGATTGATGGCAAATCCTGCCAAGACTATGCTCTGGCGGGTTTGCTAGATGGCGGAGCCTACGCGACCGTGTCCGATGGCTGCTCAACAGGCGGTCGAACGGATGTGGGCGCCCGAGTGGTGGCCCTGGCAACAGCGGGGGCGATCGAAGACTGTTGGCGCATGGGGGGCAGCCTCTATGATCCAGCTGGAATTGCTGCGATTACCGGTCGCCAGTACCAGACGATTGCGGAGACCATGACGAGCTTGAGGTGTTCGGTTGATGATATGTTGGCCACCTCGGCCTTTATCTGTCTGTCTGGTGAGGGTGGTTTTGTCCACTTTCAGGGCGATGGAGTAGTGGCCTGGCAACTAACAAGCGGATATCTGGTTATGGCCCAGCTGAGCTGGGTCAACGAGATGCCGTTCTATCCGATCTACGGTGTAGTCGATAAGGCGGTCGGGTTTACCCAAGCGCATGGAGGCGATTTGACCGCTGTTCGGCTCACGAGTGAATGGTGGTCGCTAGCTCCAAATGGTCGCTACCGGAGGTTGCAGAATATTCCGTTCAGCCTGGAGCAGGGCAGTCGTGGCATTGTGCTGTCGCTGCCAAGCCAAGACCTTAGGTGCGCGGCCGTTTTTACCGACGGTATTGCCCAGATCGAAAACCTAGACTGGAAGGATGCCGTAAGCCAAATGATGGCTTTTAAGACCACGGCGGGTAGTTTTGCCAAACGGCGACTGATCCGGATGGTTCGAGATAGTCACGAGTTTGGTCGAGGGCCAATCGACGATCTGGCCGGCGCCATTATCCGGCTGTGACAAGGAGGTAGTGATGGAGATTACTCGAGCCACCCAAGTGACACTTGAAGGCAGGGGGATGCTAACGCTTAACCCAGCCGACCATATGGCAACTGGTGGTGAAGCATCGATTTATCGCCGCGGTAACACGGTGATCAAACTCTACAAACAGCCGGACCGCCTTCAGCGCGACGGCATGATGGACAGGGTTCGACGCTTGTGCGCATTTCGTCACCAGTTCGTGGTGGCGCCACAAGGTTTCGTGCTGAACTCGAATGGGACGCCGATCGGTCTTTACCTTGACTTTGTTGATGGCGAGGCGCTTAGCCGCGTCTTTACTAACGATTTTCGGCTCAAGTACCGGTTTGGCGACCGTGAGGCCTCGCTGCTTGTGGACCGGATGTTTCAGGTGATGGCTTTTGCTCATGGGCAGAGGGCCATCATGATTGATCCGAATGAGCTGAACTGGACGACGGTCTTGGGCTCTGACGGCCGAAACCCTCGTATCCTAGATGTTGACTCGTGGACAGTGGACGGACGGATTCCGTCGACGTATTGGGTGATGCCGTCGATTCGAGACTGGCACAGCAAGCAGATTGGACCGGAGACGGATCGATTTGCTCTGGCGGTGGTGACGTTCCAAGTTTACACCGGAATTCACCCTTACAAGGGTACTCTAGCGGGCTACAAGCCGATGGACCTGACCAAGCGGATGCAGAATCAGGCATCGGTGTTTGCTAAGGGTGTGCGGCTAAATACTGCGGTGCGGGATTTTGGCTGTATTCCTGGTCCGCTGTACGACTGGTACCGGGCGACTTTTGAAACAGGTGATCGAAGCGAACCGCCGTCGCCGTTTGCGCGCGGCTTGTCTGCCCCGTCTGGGCGCGTGCGCATTGCTCGAACGATGGTGACATCGGCCGGGACTTTGCGCTACGAGAAGCTGTTTGAGGCGGCCGGCGACCCGACCATCCGTTGTTTCCCCTGTGGGACGGTGCGGCTGCGTTCTGGCCGGCTGATTGATCTGGCAACTCAGCGCGTGATTGCGCCGGCTTCTACCGACAACTGCGAAGTGATCCGGGCCGACCAGGGCTGGATCGTGGCTGAGCAGTTGGGCTCAACTCCCCGCTTTACCTTCGTGAACGGTACGAGTCTGGTACCGGAACCACTTGGTTTGCGTGTTCCCGGCCAGCTTGTCCGAAGTGAGAATCGGCTGTTCTTGGCCAACGAGCGAGGACTGACCGAACTGGTTCTCAGGCACTTTGCTAGTACAATGCTTACCCTTGGCAATACCTGGGGGGCGATGTTTAACTCTACCCGCTGGCTTGATGGCGTGGGAGTGCAGGATGCATTTGGCGCCACCTATCTGATCTTGCCATTCGGCGACGATGCCTGTGCTCAGGTGCGGGTACGTGAGCTGGATGGCTTGCGACCGGTAGCGGCCCGAGCCGGCAATCGGTTTGTGGCGCTTGTCTGTGTGGATAAGACCGGTGCCTATACCAGGTTTGAGTTGTCCTTTGACCGAGCTTACCGAACCTACACTGTCCAGCAAGGCAGTGCCGATAGTCCAGAGCTCAACATGGCGGTTCTGCCGCGTGGCGTGGCCGCAACGATTGTTCATGACGGCGAGCTGGTGGTGTTTGTACCATCCAGCGGTACCGTAAATCGCGTACCTGACAAGGACGTCTCCACCGATATGCTCCTGTATAACTGGGGTGATCGTGTGATCTTTTTGCGCCACAACGCTGTTTGGAGTGTGCGCATGAGTTAGCGCTCTTTTGACTGCTACGGTCCGTCATCTTTGTGATGACGGACCGTTTTCGACTTAGGCGAGGCTTTTTTTAGCGTACGCCGGAGTCTATGTCATTTATAAGTGCGAAGCGGTGGCTGTAGTGTGTCCGGATCTGGGTCTGGGTCTTATAGAGCTGTTACTTGCTTCTAGAGGGGAATTGGGGCCGAAGAAGGGGGTTATTGTTTGACAAGCAAGCCTATTCCAACCAGAATATGATCGTCGGAAAAACCTTTCGAGCTTTCGAGGATCAACGAGAGGATATGCGGTGAGAGTTGTACCTTTGCCAGGCCCCGGCAACCTACAGCTGTGGTGTGTGACCATGGGCGGACCTGGCCGAGATATCGACGGTCCATTCTGGGACGGACGGCGCTATTTTGTGCTGACGCATGGCCATGCAGAGGCTCTCCGGCTCCTTCGCGCGGAGGTGGAGAGTTTTATCGCCGGGCTGAAGAGGCTAGGCACTCCCGAGCAGGATATCCGGGTCACGGCCCAGCCATGGCCGCTGGAGGAATTGGTGGTGGCACGCCGCACGGATGGTGATGTCCCGGGCGGATCCCCCCACCACCCTCTGGAGGCGATTGTCCTGAAACAGCCGCCGGGCGGACGGAGCGCCTACCGACTGGCGGTTGTCTTGGTCGAAGACTAACCACAAGCATCTATTGACGGGTCCTGGCTGAATTCGGCCAGGACCTTTTAATTTTAGCAGGTCGCTTAGATGGTAGGCGCGGCAGCTCGGGATGGGTTGCGAGAGGATTTTTTTAGCCCCACCTCCTGCTAAAACTAGCAGCAAGAGGCGGGGCTTGAGGGCAGCTAACCACGCTAGTGCATGAGAGCGGCAGCGTAGCGATCAATGAGGTATTTAACCGCGAAGGTGGGACGACGACGAAGGGCCTGCCCGAGGGTTAGCCAGGCGGGATGATGCCCTTCACTGCTCAGGTGGACACCCGAGGTGTGGGGTACGACCTGGAGAAAGGTGTGCCAACGGTGAGCATCGGAGCCGCGGCGGCAGGAGTCGCCAATGATGTCATCGGTAGCGATCGGCCTGAGATGGGCGGCTCGGAGACGGGTTTCTTCGAACAGTTCACGGGCGGCGGCCAGCAGCGGAGGCTCATCCCGGTTGACGTGGCCGGCCGGTATGGTCAGGCCAAAGGGATACTTGAGTCGATCAAAGAACAAGAACCGGCCATGGGGGTCGCGGACAAAAACGGCGGCGGTTTGGTGCCAATATTGGCGGTCGGGACCAAGCCACCAGCTGATGGTCGGGTCAAGGACGAGCGAGCGGTCGTGAGTTTGGCGGCAGGTGGTGCAGTGATAGTGCTCGCGTCCATGCCGGACAACAGGCTGTGTGGTCTGGGCGCGACAGTTCCAGCAATACTGGTGGTAGTGGTCGTCGGACGGGAGGCCGGCGGGCAGTTTCACGGTTGCCGCCGGTTGTGGTCCAACATGAGGCAGGGGTGCGGCTGGCTCAAGACTTTCACTTTTGAATCCTTATCTGGTGCGGTGGGGCTACTGACTGTAAAGGGACAACGTTATACTACGACGGTTACGAGTTAACTTTAAGCAGTTTTTTTGGGTCAGGACCAGCTACGGCCGGAGGTAAGCGAGCCGAGGTTTTTCGCTTGAAGAGAGCTGTTTTTGAATTCGAAAGTGAGATCTTCGAGCAGGCTCTTAACGCGGCAGCTCGAAGGCGACTCGGGGCGCGGTGCTGGCTGCCGGCTGCTCGGTCTCGGCCGGATCACGCAGGGGCAGGCGGAGGGTGATAGTGGTTCCTTTGCCGAGTTCGGACTTGGCCGTGACATGGCCGTGATGGAGCTCGATGATCTTTTTTACTAGGTAGAGACCGAGGCCACTTCCTTGGGCTTGAGTTGTGTGGGGGTTGACAAACCGAGCAAAGCGTTGGAAGAGTTTGGGCATGTCTGCGGGGGCGATGCCAAAACCTTGATCGATGACTTGGATGGTAGCATGACGCAGGCTACGCTTGAGTGCAACCTGGATGTGGGTGTCTTCGGGCGAGTATTTGATGGCGTTGGTGATGACGTTTTCTATGGCCATGCGAATTTTGTCGGCGTCAGCATCGGCCATAACGAGGGTTGATGGTTTGGTGAAGCTTAGGGTTTGACGAGCTTGCTTGAGGGCAACGGTTTGGCCGGCGATGATGTCGGCGATGATTTGGCCGAGGTCGGTGGAGGTACGCAAGACAGCCATTTGGTCAATATTGGCGGCCGCGACCAGCAGGATGTCATTAATGATGTGAACTTGGCGCTCGTTCTCGTCAAAAGCACTGTGAAGGATCTGGGCTTGTTTTGCGGTCAGTTTGCCAGCGTAACCATCGAGCAGCATGGCAATGAAACCTTTGACAGCGGTGGTTGGAGTCCGGAGCTGGTGCGACATGAGGGCGACGAACTCGGCCTTGGACTGATCAATTTTCTCGAGACCGGCCGCCATGTTGTTGAAGGCTGTAGCAAGGCTGCCGAACTCGTCCCGAGAGTTGACGGCAACCCGCTGGGACAGATCGCCATGTTTCATGCGCTCGGCCGCCAAGGACAGCGTAACGACTGGGTCGACGGCTACCCGGGCAACAAATAGCGCCACAAAAACAGTAACGACCAAGACGACAAAGATGAGGATGAGGAAGGTATTGAGCAGGTCGGACAGCGGAGTGTAGGCCTCGGACCGATCGACCTGAGCCACTAGGCGCCAGTTGGTGCCGGCAATGGATTGGACTGCCGCCACAACGGTATGGCCCCGGTAGTTGACAGCACTGTCGACGGTAGCCGCCTTATGGGTGCCAACTAGGCTAAAGGGCGACTGGGCATCGCCATGGGGGGTGACGCGCTTGAGGGCGGCTTGGCGGTCGAACTGCAGGGGCGTGAGGTAAAGGTTATTGCCGACAGCGTCTTGTTTGGTGAGGAATAATTCGCCGGTAGTGCCTAGACCAGAACTGCTCTGGAGAGGGCTAAGGAGCGATTCAAGGTTGGCGTGGATGACGATTACGCCAAGCACGGCGCCGGACCGAGTCACAGGAGCAACCAAGTTGATGCCGTCGGTGTTGTCGGGCTCGGCAAAGAGGTAGCTCGAGACATCGACCGTCTTGAGGCCGGCCCGGAAGTAGTCCTGGCTGGCTAGGCTGCGGCCGATTTCGCTGGAGGTGGTACTGGCAAGGATAGAGCCGGCCGGATTGGCCACGGCGACGTTCTTGAGAGTGATACTGGAGGCCTTGGTGTCGGATAGTAGGCGGATAAGGGTGGCTTGGTCGGAGTCGGCGAGGGCGGTTTGGAACTGACTATTGGCGGCGAGACCGGTGATACGATCGCGTTGGCGAGTCATGGCGAGGGTGAGGCGGTTGGCCTGGATGGTAGCGACTGATTTGAGCTGATTATGGATTTGATTGGTGAGTGTTTGGCTGATACTCAGATACATGATGAAGCCAACGATCATAATGGGCAGAAGGGCTAGAGCCAGGAAAGCCAGAATGAGTTTTTGGATAACTGACAAGAGCTAGCTCCTCTTAAGGGCCGCTAATTGTTTGGCGCCCCGTGCAATCAGGGCGTAACCGACGACTATGATTGCGAGCAGAACGTAGATGATGGCGAGAATGAGGCTAAGGTTGAGGTTAGTAAGGCGACTGGTGCCAAGGGACGAGATGACTTGCTCGAGTATGACTGAGCCGATTATGGCCAGTAGGCCATTGTAGATATTAACGAGGGCTGGTTTTTGGTCGGGTGAGACGTAATGGCTATAGTGCTCGAGGTTAAGGGCCGTGCGGAAGCCAAAGGCCCAGGTGGCAATGACGGGAATAACAATGGTAAGTACGATCATGAAATCAGGAAGATAGTAGGTGGGCTGGAGGCCCGGAATGGTTGAGATCTGACGGGCCGGATTAGTAAAGATGAGGCCAAGATAAAAAATGGCAAAGACCAGCATAGGGATAATGGCAGCTAGCGACTTGATCCAGGGTTCGGGCTTGAGCTTGAGGCTCGCTAAGAGGTGCCGGGAGCCGAGGGATGCAAGAAAAAAAGCCGCTAGCGGAAAAATGAGTGCCGTGTAGGTATTGACCCAGGTGCGAAGGGCCGTAATCTGGCCCCCCATGAGCCGGTCATAAAGGGCCGTAACTACGGCGGGTGCTAGGAGACTAAGGGCCAAAACAGACAGACTTATGCCGAGGAGGCGATAGCCTTGGTAGTCGGGTACTGAGCTAGAGATGCTCTTGGCGTAGACCCGCAGGTAGAACCAACCCGAGAAGGCAAACATCCAGCAGATAAAGATGGGCAGGAGAAGCGAAATAATTAATGCCACAACGGCCGGAGCGCTCAGATGGTACTTTTGGACACTGGCGGCGGTCCGGGCCGGGTTGTAGGTGGCAATAAAGTAAATGAACCAGATCGCGACAGCCAGGAGGTAATAGCGCCATTTGTGCTTTAGCATGGATTTAGTATAGCGCTTATGCTTTTTGGGGACAGTTGGGCTTTTTTCTATAAATATCCCCTTGTAAGACTCGTTTTTTAATAAATCCTACAGCCGAGATGGCGGCCGGAGTGATGCGAGCATGTTTATGGGATTGTGAGATAGAGGCGTGGGGTCGATTAAAATGAGATCGTTTTCTGTTTGGCCAGCTGGACGATTGAGTTTAAAACACTTATGGTTTTTAAAGAGAAAGCTTATTTTTTAAGGAGACTATTTTTATTTATGGAAAAAACGGCTCGAGTTCGGCCTTATTGGCAGGTTGACGCAAAGTGGCTGTGTGGGCTCTTGAGTCTGGTGGCGCTGGGTGGCGGACTGCTGCTTTTGACTCTGGCGACGGCGACAGGGCCGGATCGAGGGGTCGAACTGTCGGCTACGGTGATGGCGTCGCTGGTGAGCAAGGATGGCTTGGACGGGCCGATCGATACGAGCCAGCTGCGCCAGCGCTTGAGCCAGAGTCGGACCGGCAAGATTGCTCCTCTGGCCGAGTTTCCGATGGTGCAGATTTCGGCGGCGGACTTGGAGTTGAAACCACGGGCGTTGCGGCTGAAGATTTTTGGCCAGATTGCCCGGCCGATTTACGAGGAAGGATTGGAGGCGGCCGCCAAGCGTTTTACCAGCAATCCGGTGGAGCAGAAGCAGTTTGAGGGTCAAGCGGCGGCTCTGGGGTTGTTGACTCGCAAAAACCACGACCGGTTGCTGCAGATGGCAGAGATAGCGCTAGGCGTGGCGGTGCTAGCTATGGTGGGTGTGATTGGTTTTAGCTGGCGCTGGGGCCGGCTGGCCAGTCCGGGATTGATCCTGGTGGTAGCGGGAGTGCCGGGGCTGGTTGTTGGAATCGTGCTTGGCCAGGTGGGAAGTGGGGCCGGATCGGGCGGCGGGGTGGTGGTGGAAGTGTTGAAGGCGATTCGAGATAGCGGGTCCCTGTACCCATCCGTAGCAATGGTGGGAGGAGGGTTAGTGCTACTGGCCGGGATGGGGCGGCTGGTGACGGCGGTAGCGCGGGGCCGGAATGGGGCGGCGGTGAGGGTACCGAACCAGGGGCAGGCCTAGCTCAAGCACCCGGCCGGGCGCCAATGTCGGTGCGATACTGCATGCCGTCGAAATGGATGAGGCGGACGGCTGCGTAGGCCTTGGCCCGGGCAGCGGCCAGGTCGGGGGCTGTGGCGGTAACACTCAGGATGCGGCCGCCCGCGGTCAGGAGTTGATCCCCTTGCTGCTGGGTGCCGGCGTGAAATATGACGATGTCGGGTTGGGCCGCGGCAAGGTCAAGGCCGGTGATGACTTGACCAGTTTTGATCTTGCCGGGGTAGCCGGCCGAAGCCATCACAATGGTGATGGCGGTTTGGCTGGAGCAGCGGATGGGCTGATCTGCTAGCGTCCCGTTGGTGCAGGCTAGGAGTATGTCGAGTAGATCGGTTTCGAGCAGGCGCATGTAGGTTTGGGTCTCGGGATCGCCGAACCGGGCATTAAACTCCAGGACGCTGGGCTGACCGTCGGGGGCGAGCATGAGACCGGGGTAAAGCAGCCCCTGGAAAGGGTGGCCGGCAGCCTGGAGACCAGCCAGGGCGGGGTCGATGATGGCGGCCTTGATAGCGCTTAGCTGGGACGGGGTTACCCAGGACAGGGGCGCGTAGGTTCCCATGCCGCCGGTGTTGGGGCCATGGTCTTGATCAAGGATTTGTTTGTGATCTTGGGCGGGCGGAAACAGAACGGCGGTCTTGCCATCACTAAAGGCGTGGAGAGACACTTCCCTGCCCTCAAGGAAGTCCTCGATGACGACCTGGCGGCCGGCGTCACCATGTCGGCGATTAGCCATGAGATCGTGGAGGGCCTGATTTGCTTGGTCGGGAGTAGCGCAGATGTAGACGCCTTTGCCCAAGGCCAGGCCGCTGGCTTTGATAACGACCGGGTAGCGGCGGCCTGTTAGCTGAGCCTGGGCTGCCGGGAGGTCGGTGGCGGTTGTGTAGCCGGCGGTGGGGATGTGCATCGTGGTCATGAGGTCCTTGGCAAAGGCCTTGGACCACTCGATCTGGGCGGCAGCCTTAGTAGGGCCAAAGGCCTGGATGCCGGCGGTCTGGAGGGCATCGACCAGGCCGGCAGCCAGAGCGTCGTCGGGGGTGACAAGGACGAGATCTATGGCGTTTGCGGTGGCGAACTTAAGCAGACCGGGGGTGTCGGTAGACGTGATGGGGACGTTGGTTGCAAGAGCGGCGGTGCCGGCATTACCGGGTGCAACATAGAGGCGGCCGAGATGGGGAGACTGAGCGATTTTCCAAGCCAGAGCGTGCTCTCGAGCGCCGGAGCCAATAATAAGAACGTTTTGAGAGATACGGCCGGCTTTCATAAAAGAAGCGTCTCCTTCGTGCTAGTGTAAGTAGTATGCATCGTATCATTTCGGAACGACAAGCGGATCGGCTGTTTCGGGCGGCGGTGGCCGTCAAGGGAATAGACGGCGTCCTCGAAACCTTGGGCGGTTTGGCGCTGGCTGTGGTGCCGCTTGACCGGATTGTGGGTCTGGTGGCCGATCTGGCCACGCGCGAGATTGCCGAGGATCCACGGTCGTTTATTGCCAGTTTTATTTTGCAGCTTGATAGGAGTATGGATCCGCATAGCCAGGTATTTGCGATGGTTTATTTGATTGGTCATGGCTGTATCAAGGTACTGCTGGCGTCGGCCCTGTTGCGCAGGCAGTACCGGTGGTACCCGTGGGCGATTGGGTTTTTGCTGGTGTTTATTTTTTATCAAGCTTATCGGATCGGGTATAACCATTCGGCGTGGTTGGCTGGGTTTACGGTGGTGGATTGTGTTATTGCCTGGCTAACGTTTGGGGAATGGCGCAAGCATCGGGCAGTAGGCGGATAGGTAAGGCTCGGGCCGAGGACGCCGGGAGTATTGGGCGAGCTGGCTTAAGCCGACGTGGACTACAGGCAAAAGATTAGCGACCCACCAGCGAATAAGACGCTAGTGGGTCGAGGTGGGGGGTATTAGGTGGCGAGCTGGCTTAAGCCCGCTTGGACGACCGCTAAGGTTTGGGTGGCGAGCTGAGCCGCAAGCTGGTGAGGATTGTGACCCGACTGGTCAACCGATGACAGATTATAGCCGATAGTCATGAGGTATAGGCCGTCGGCCTCGTAGAGCTCGATCCGGGTGATGGGATATGGACCCACAAAGACTTTCCTGCGCCGGCGCGGGCCAACCCGGTGGACCAGGTTGAATTCGGCCGGGGTTAGCGCAAGCTCGAGCTCTACGGTGCCGATGACCGGAAAGGTGTAGAGGTAGCCTCCTGGGGCTTGGGTGTGCTGGGGTCGGGGGGCCGGCTTTGCGAGGACAGAGTCGATTGATGCCATGTCGTCTCCCATCGATCGGAAAATAGCGGGGTCGGATTATTGAAGCACGAATAAGAGAGCGGGGCAACTTCGCACCGTTCTGGCATGGGGTAAACATTAACGTCTGGTGGATTTTTTTGGGTCTTTTGGCGATTGCTTACGTCCTGGTGGGGTCAGGTTTGCGTCAGTTAGGGGCCTAAACCGGAGCTAGCGGCCGAGGGAGGTGATGAAGGCGTAGACGGCAATGAGGATGGAGAACAGCCAAACGCCCCAACGGTAGCTGCGATCGGGGTTTTTGGTGAGGCGGTGGATGAGTTTTTCGACCAGCATGAGGCCAAGGTAGGACAGGATAAAAACAGCCAGAGCAACGAGGACGGCTTCAAGCATCGGCTTTTTTGGCGGGGGCCTTGGTCTCAAGGCCGAGCTTAGTACTGATCATATCGAGAACTTGGCGAGGGGTAAGCTCGGCCTTAACGAGATATTCGGCACCGAAAGAGCGGGCTTTGTTACGATCGGACAGCTCAGAGGAGTTGGTCAGGACGATGATGGGCATGGTGGTGAAGTCGAAGCCATCACCCTGGAGAGCCGCGAGCACTTCGAGACCGGTTAGCTCGGGCATGTTGATATCAAGAACGGTTAGACTGGGGTGCTCGGCCTTGATGGCTTCGAAGGCGTCGCGGCCGTTGTTCTTGAGCAGGACCTGGAAGCCCGCACTCTCGAGTTTGATTTGATACATGCGGGAGATAAAAGGATCGTCCTCGGCGATGAGGATGGTTTTGCCGTTGGAGGCGGTGCTCGAAGCGGGCGCCGCGTCGGTGGGCTTGGGAGCAGGCTCGGTGGCCGGCTTGGAGACCGGATCGGCGACTTTGACGGTGACTTTGGTGGCGCTAGTGGTGGGCTCGGGCATGGGGTTTTTCCTTGTGGTTGAGGGGTGATGGCTTGAGGGGCAGTTCAAATCCAAATGTTGAGCCTTGACCCTCGGTACTACTAAAGATTATTGTACCACCTTGATCTTCGACTACCCGCTTAGCCAGATAGAGGCCGAGACCGGTGCCGTCGGGGCGAATGACTTGAGCGTTCTCGGCCCGGTAGAATTTGGTGAAAAGCTGCTTGCGGGCCGCAGACGGAACGCCAATGCCGGTATCGCGGACTTCGAGCCGGACGTGGTTGCCGGTTTGCTGAAGTATGACGCGGACGTGGCCTTGCTTGGTGTAGTAGATGGCGTTGTCGATGAAGTTCATGATGACCTGGCGGGTTTTGCCCTCATCGATCTCGACTAGCGGTAGGGGGCTGACCGGATGGTCAAACAGGAGCTCGAGGCCTTTGGCCTTGGCATGCGACTGGAGCTGGCGGACTTCGTCGTCGATCATGCGGACCATGTCGGTGGGGTGGGTCTGGATGAGGAAGCGGCCGGCGGACATGCGGGAGACGTTGAGCAAGTCGGAGATGAGGTTGACCATGCGCTCGGAGGCGCCGAAGGCGTAATTGGTAAACTCGGCCTGGGCCTTATTGAGCTTGCCGGCGTCGCCTTCTTGCATCATGGACAGGTAGCCTTTGATGGTGGTAAGGGGGGTGCGGAGCTGGTGAGAGGCCATGGAGATGAACTCGTCTTTGGCGTGGTCTAGCTCCTTGAGGTGGCGGTTGGCGACCCGCAGGCGGTTGGTGGCGCGCTCGATGCGGGCCTGGAGGGTGAGGTTGAAATCTTGGATTACGGCGTAGGCCTTGGCGTTTTGGATGGCGACGGCTAGCTCTTTTGCAATGATTTCCAGCAGCTCGATATCCTGGTCGGCGTAGATGTCGCCGGACAATTTGTCGCCCAGGAGCAGGTGGCCGATGAATTCTTCGCGGGTGCGCAGGGTGAGGGCAACCCGAATGCCGTGACTTTCCATCAGGTTCTTGCGGTCGCCGTTGGCTAGCTCGTCGGCCACCAGGATGGATTTGTCGAGCTGGGCCAGCTCGGGGGCGACCATCAGGCGGCGGGGCAGGGGGCCGTAGTGTTCGATGCGGTAGACGTGGTCGTTGTTGTAGACGATGATTTGAGCAAACTGGATATGGAGGCTGTCACAGAGCTGGGTCAGGGCTTGTTTGAGCATGCGGTCAAGGTGCAGCTCGGAGACGATGATTTTGGAAAAGTCATTGAGGACAACCTGGGAGTCGTAGTGATAACGGAAAAATATGCGATTGGTAACGCGCTCAAAGAGCCGGCGCAGAGGCTGAAAACTAAAGGCCAAAACTAGGGCAATGACAGTATTGGCAAAGCGCTGGAGGGTGGGGCTGGTGGCAGTAGATAACAAGGTGGCAGAAACAGTAAAACTAATGGTGCCATAGCCGAGTCCAAGGGTGAGAAGTAGCAAGATGTAGGTGGCAGAGCGAGCGACGATGAGGCGAATATTAAAGAGGCGGTGGCGAATGATGGCGACAGATATAAAGATAATAAAGATAAGGGGTGCGACCGCGCCTCCCAGAATGGAGACGGCGTTGTTGCCAAGGATTTCGGGCAAGATGAGGTTGGTAAGGGCGAGGATGGCGCCGGTAGAGCCAAACCCAACGAGTACGTAGGTAGCGCGGACACGATCGAGGCTGCTTGTGTTGGTGTGCAAACTATGGAGCACTATCAGAATGATGGTAATGAGGGCAACGGTGACATAGCCCAGATAGAGGCCATAGAGCGGACCACTGACCACGTTGGAGATACCGTCCATGCGGGTAATGGCCGGCACGAGCAGGGGCGAAAAACTAATGCCGACCATGGCTAGCATTACCAGGGCGGAGAGCCGGTTAAACGGCTGGCGGATGACGGGCTTGGGGAAGAGGTTGATAAAGTGCAGGGCAAAGTAGAGCATGAGTACGGCCAACCCAAAGGTGCAGTGAACCCAAAAGAGGGCGCGGGAAGGGTCGGCGTCGGCCAGATAGTTGATAATGGTATAGA
This sequence comes from uncultured Candidatus Saccharimonadales bacterium, assembly GCA_964405545.1. GTDB lineage: Bacteria > Patescibacteriota > Saccharimonadia > UBA4664 > UBA4664 > CAYOOH01. The sequence goes on from CAYOOH010000007.1 coordinate 17,269, forward strand.
GGCTAATGACGCCGCAAAGAGCGAAGAAGACACGGTTGGGGCGACTGCGCTGATTGGTGAGGAAGGCAAGGGTCCCCAGCACAAACAGCACAAGGGAGACAATTATTACGACCAAAAATCTTATGCTTGGCACTCTTTTATGCTAGCACACCGCGGGCGCTAGGGGTGGGGCGCAAAGCTGGTTGTGGTATCAACTATGGTCTTGAGGCCGCGGCCTTTGACAAAGAGGTGATGATGCAAGGGACTGAGGCCAGCCAGCGTGGTGGGGACGTGCGCCCAGACCGGAGTGCTGGCCGGCGAATCCAGATAGCGAGCAGAACTGATGCCAACATAGGGCTGGAAATTGGCGCCCAGGCCCTGGATCATGGCCAGTACTTTGTCGTCTAGCACCGCTACCCAGTGGGCGATGTTGTGCTCGAGTGTGTAGCG
>CAYOOH010000008.1:0-17664 GCA_964405545.1 uncultured Candidatus Saccharimonadales bacterium
CGGAAGCCGGCGCGGCGGAGGTCGAGGGCGACTTGAGCCTCCATGGTTTCGGCCTGGGCTTGGTTTTTGTAACGAGGGAGGTGAGCGTAGAGGTCGGGCCGGAGGGTACCGCGAGCGCCATGCTTAAACGGCCGGGCAGCGTGAAAGGCTGCAAAGCCGGTATTGTGCTGGGCCAGGCGCTCGTCGGGCTGGTACCAGGTTTGACCAACGTAGAGGTGATTGGGGTTGTGATCGAGCTCGATGATGTAGACACCAAAGGTGCGAGCACGCGGGATGGTCCGAATAGCGGTAATGAGCTCAAAACCAAACTCGAAGTCGTCCCGGTGACGCGAGACGTAGTCGGAATGAAGGTCGTAGCGATAGAGACGCTGGGGGACAAGTTGGGTGGTGGCGGGGTCGAACAGATAGCCTAGTAAGATGCCCCGACCGCGGCGTTGGGCGGCGGCGATAAAAGCCCGCAGATCTACTCGCCATTGGGCGTCGGACTGGTGGAGGCGAAGGAGTTCGGAGGGAGAAACGGGCATGGGAAATTCCTTATCGGTAGCTGGGCTTCATGATATATATAGTATGCCTTGTTTGCTGCTACTTAGGGAGTTGTAATGCAGACCAAGGGACATTTGGTTGAAGCAGTGGTGCGCGATTGCAATCGCGACCTGATGCTAGCCTTGCGCCGAGAGTACCCCGAAAAGTATCCGCGGGTGTGCGGACCGGCCAATCTAGTGCAGGCGCGGTTGCGGAGGATGCGCAGGCTTGGGATTCCGCTTCGCTGCCAGGGCAGTGGCGAACGGCTAGAACTGGTGATTGGGATTTTTTGCCCTCGGGGCGGAAGTTCCCACCGGCCAATGGACCACACTCACCTGCGCTACTACAACGGCGCCGGTCAAGTATTGTATATCGATCCGGTCTACCGGCTGTTATGGGGCGGAGCTGATCGTGGCCAGCTCCAGATGGAATGGTTGGGCGAAGGCGCCGCCCGCAAACGGCGGGCGGGTGTAAAATCCCCCGATACCCTGCTTTAGAGGGTATCGGGGGCAATTGTTAGGATCGACGGGTAAAGCGCAGGATCACCGGCGCAACCACGACCCCAGTGAGCAGGACGCCGTAGACGAAACCCGCCTCCGTACTAACAAAATAGACTGCTACGGCTGACAGGACACTGTACACGGCGACGAGCAGCAGTTTCCCAACAAGGCGAGTCTTCATGCCGACCATCCTCAAAAGAGACGGGGAGCGAGGTATTGCTTTCTTATCATAAGTAGGCTTTGGCTATTTGGCAACGACGGGCGGCTAAGCGCGATGGATTGCGGCGGGGCCGTAGGTCTGGTCGAGGGGCCAGATCTCGATATTGTCGATGTTGACGTGGGGAGGCTGGTCTATAACCCAGGCGATGGTGCGGGCGATGTCGTCAGCGGACAAGGGGGTCATGCCGGTGTAGACAGCGGCGGCCTTGGCGTCGTCGCCCAGGCGAACTTGTGAGAACTCGGTTTGGGCCATGCCGGGTTCGAGGTTGGTAACCTTGACACCGGTGCCGAGCAGGTCGGCACGGAGGCCGCGGGAGAATTGGCGGACAAAGGCCTTGGTGGCGCCATAAACATTGCCCCCGGGGTAGGGCATGGAGGCGGCCATGGAGCCGATATTGATGATGAGGCCACTCCCCTGGTCGGCCATGATTTTGATAACGGGATGAGTAATGGACAGCAGACCTTGGATGTTGGTGTCAACCATGCGCTGCCAGTGGTCGAGCCTGGCATGGGGTGCAGGCTCCATGCCCAGGGCCAGGCCGGCGGAATTGACCAGGACGTCGATGCGGCGGAAGTCGGGCGGAAGGTCGGCGAAGAGGCGCTCGATTGCGGCCGGGTCGGTGAGGTCGGTGGGAGAGATGTGCGTGGGCGTGTGGAGCTCGGCCTGGAGCGACCAAAGACGGTCGGCACGGCGGGCGACGAGGATGAGACGGTGGCCGCGGGCGGCCAGCAGGCGGGCGGTGGCGGCGCCAAAGCCGGAGCTGGCGCCGGTGATGAGGATGGTGAGAGGTTGAGGAGTGGGTTGGGTCATGAGGTTATTATGGCACGGTTGGATGTTATGCTCGAGGTATGGTTACAATCTCGGACGAAGAATTTGAGAAGATGGTGGAGCAAGCGGTGGCGGCGATTCCGGAGCGGTTTGCCCGGGCGCTGGATAACGTGGCCTTTTTGGTTGCCGAGGCGCCGAACCGCGAGCAGCTGCGAGGTGGTGGCTTACTGCATGGTCGCGGGACGCTGCTCGGATTGTACGAGGGTATTCCGCTGCCCCGACGCAATAGTGGCTACAACGGGGTGATGCCGGATGTTATTACGGTTTTTCGGCAGCCGCACGTTGAACTGGCACGAAGCTTGGACGAGTTGGCGGGTCAGGTCCACCAAACAGTCTGGCATGAGGTGGCGCATTATTTTGGGCTGGGGCATGGGGCAATTCGGGAGCTGGAGCGAGGGTAGTCCCGCTCCCGGTACCTGCGCACCGGAAGCGGAAAGCTTGAACAGCCTTGGGTACCAATCAACCTTACCAGTTGCGCGAACAGCGCCATCCGTAGAGATTGTACTGGTAGATGATGGCCGTCGCCCCAGGATAGTGACGGTTGCACCACCCCTGCATGTCTACGCCACCCGCCGGTGAAACGCCAGAGGGAAGAGCGAGATCGTAACAGTACCAGCCGTATGGACCCGTGTTCCAGAAGCTATTAGCGAAGTGACCCTGCTCCTGACAAGCCTGCGTCACGTTTATGCTGTAAATATAGGATGCAGAAGCCGGTACGGCTCCTAGTCCTACACCAGCAAGTGCGACCATTGTAATGATCGCCATTCTTGCGACGACTCTTCGAGGGAGGATCCTCTTGAGGTGCTGCATGGTGCCTCCTGGGACGGATCGTGCAGTGGGTTTGCGGACAGAGTGAAGTTATCATACTACCATCCTATTAACAACAATTATGTAGGCGACACGTCCTCTATGCTATATTTAAGCGGTTGAACAAAAGGACATCATGCAACCAATTATTGACTTCTTATTATCTCTATTACCCATTATTTTAGTTGCTGGGATTGTCGCGCTTGTCATCTGGGTTATCTACGCCATGCTCCATAAGAAGAAGTAGCTCCTATTGGAAACAACGTAAAGATCTCGGCGCGCCTGCGGTGGTATCCACCCACACATCATATGGGTTACGAACCGACGCGCGTATGCACGAAGTGAACGATGGCCGGATAGTGCTGCTGAACCAAGAAGATGTCGAGCAGGATGAGGCCGGGAAAAACCACGAAATTCTCGATCCATTTGCCAGTCGTGAGGCGAAGGGTTTTGAGCGGTGGAAAGCCGAATTTGAACGGAATGGGCAAGAGCCAGGGGACGCCTTCTTTTGTCGTGGTGTCCATTATGAGATGAGAGAGCAGGCCGATGATAAAAGCGTACCACACCAGATTGATGTCAACGTGGGGCATGATTGGGCGCAAAAAGACCAACAGCCAATGAGCGCCAAATGCCAGTAGGCCGGCGCCGAGCAGCGAATGGGTCAAAAAGCGGTGGCCACCTAGCAGCCGGTCGGCGAAGCGGCCGAAGAACTGGAAGACGGGCAGGTTGCGCCAGAAGGGAGCGGTGGGCTGGTCTATGTCGGGGGCCAGGCCGCCGATTTGGTTGGCGAGAACGGCGACTAGGGCGGTGGCTAGGCTGACCTGGGGGATGGGGTGGACGGCCAGAACCGCGCCCAGGGCGGTAATGGCAGCGAGATCGTGGGTGCGTCCGGTCATATGTGTAGTGTAGCAGATACGTCCTTGGGTAGTTGATTTTATGCACTGGTTGTTTTATGATAAATTTATCAATCAAGGTGATTGAGCTCTTTTCGAAGGAGTATAAATGCCCAAGTGGTCTTGGTGGCCTGGGTCTCGGCGGCCCACTGCACCGGCCGGACTGATGTTTGTGACCACGCTAGCCAATCGCGCCAAGGTCTACTCGGACCAGAAGGTTCGTGAGGCTGGTCCAGATGGCGTTGTGTTTGCTTGCGGTGCGCGAGTAGACGGTTGGGGCAACATCACTGGCTCGGCCCAGGGGACGATCGAGGTCCGCGGCCCGGGTCATAGACTAGTACGTCTTGTTGTGTCCCAGGGACGGATTAACCTGTAGCTGTCTGCGCGACCCCAGGCAATAGGGTCTTTCGAGACGTAGGATTTTTTAGTGAGAGCTCCGGACGGCAAGGCGGTCCGGAGCTCTTTGCATTAGGCGGCCAGGTCGGCTAGCGTGTAGACCGCTCGATACGGCAAACGCAGGCGCTCGATGGTAGGATGGGAGCCGACACCGGTATCAATGAGGGCGGCAATGCCGACAGGGATAGCGCCAAGGGCGATGACGGACTTGACGATCGTGTGTAGGTTTATTGCGGGATCGCCTCCCTGATTAACATCGATGATCACCACTTCGCGACTGGTGATAGAGGGGCCTTCGACTCGTTGCTCAAGACCGTGGGTTTTGCCCTGGGCGCGGACGACGAACGTATCGAGCGGGCGACCGCTGGCACTACGGATGTGAGTCATAGCAAGGGCGATGGGATTGGCGGCGGTGGTCAGGCCACCGGCTGCCTCAAATCGCCAATCGGCTGTTAGGGCGCACATGAGGCGACCTACGAGTGGCGCGCCAACGGCAGTGAGGGTGACTTGGTCGGTTTCGAGATAATATTCTGACTTGAGACCGGATGACAGCCGGGTGGGGCCGGCTAGCACGGCTCGATTACGTATCAATAGGCGTAGATCGTGCCAATCGGCCTCGGTCCGGAGATTGGGCGCGGCAACCATCGTTGTCCCCTTCCTGGAGCGACCAGAGTGGAAGCGAGGAACAATAGCTCTAACTATCTGACCTCACATTATCACAATAGGGTAGGAAATCATTGCACATTGAGGCTAAATCTGGTAGAGTGCATCCGAAATGACTCGTCATCCCGACCAAGCCAAAGAGCGTAGTGTGGCCTCGCAAGAGGATGGGGCGATGCAACTTATCTTGAGTATGGCCGACACGACCTGGCGAATGTTTACGCCGCCTCTTTTGACGGTGCCGGCCGGCCTGTATGGAGACCTTAAGCTGGATACGAAGCCGTGGCTAACGATTGCGGCTGCAGTGGCGGGACTGGGGCTGTCGGTCCTGCTGGTGCGCCTGCAGCTGCGGGGCGCCAAATGATAACGTTCTTAGCGGCTGGCCCGCATGTTAGCTTGGTGGCTGAGCCGATTTTTCACATTGGCCCGTTTCCGGTCACCAATTCGACGCTGCTAGGGGCGGTGGGAGCGGTCGTGCTGTTTTGGCTGTTTGCTCACACGGTCAAACATATTAAGAACGGTAAGCATACGCGGCTGTCTATTGCCATGCTGTGGCTGTTTGAGATTTTGTTTGGCACGGTGGAGGAAATCCTCGGTAGCCGGGACAAGGCCAAGAAACTGGCGCCGCTAGCCATTACGATGTTTTTGTTCATCATGCTCAACAACTGGCTGGGCGACCTGCCGTTTGTGAGCGCTTTGACGTATGACGGCCAGCCGCTGTTCCGAGGCCTTGCGGCCGACTTGAACTTTACGGCTTCGCTGGCCATTATTACGATGGTGACGGCTCAGGTCTGGGCGGTGCGGTATTTGGGCTTCTTTGGCAATTTGGGTCGCTATTTTGGCAATCCGTTCAAGGATCCGATGCATGTTTTTGAAGGCTTTTTGGAGCTGGTGGCTGAGTTTTCGCGCTTGATCGCGCTGGCTATGCGGTTGTTTGGCAATATTTTTGGCGGTGAAGTGCTGCTCTTGGTGATGGCCTTTATTACCAGCTATGCGTCGCCGCTGGCGCTGCCGCCGTTCTTGGGCTTGGAGTTGTTCGTGGGCGCGATCCAAGCATATGTGTTCTTTATGCTGACGGTTGTATTTGTGTCACTAGGGGCCAATCATGGCCATGATTCCGACCCCGCCCCTGCGGCTGAGCCCGGGCAACCGGCTTTGGCGGTGGAAGCGGGTGCGAAATAATTAAGATGGATACACCAATGCACATTTCTTTGTCGTCGTCTGCGCTTGGCGGCTGCCGTACGTCTATAGTACGCCTTGGTTGCGGCGCTCGACGTTTCCTTGAACTGCATATTGGTGTGTCCATCTCGGCTCATAAAAACGTAATTAATTAAAAGGAACTATTAATGGATTCTCTCGCTTTTGGTCTGACTTACTCGATCGCCGGCGGCTTGGCGGCCGTGGGTTTGGGTATTGTGGGCGGCGCCGCCGTTGGCGCAGTTGGCCGCAACCCTGACGCGCTGGGCAAGATTCGAACCATGATGATCTTGGCCATGTCGTTCGTGGACGCTTTGGCCATCATTGGTTTGGTTGTGGCCCTCATCATTAAATTCCTGAAGTAAGGCGGTCTTTCTGTGTTGTTTTTAGCAGCTGAAGAAGCAAGCGGCGGCGGGATTGGGGCGTTGTTTACGGCCCTGGGTCTCAATGTTCAGGCGCTAGTACTCAACACCTTGGCGTTCCTGGTGATTGTCTGGGCGCTGGGCAAGTGGGTCTACCCGCATTTGGTTAAGGCGCTGGATGCCAAGCGCGACGAGCTGGAAGCAGCCGGCCGGATGGAGCAGGACGCTAAGACGGCGCTCGATGCAGCCGAAGCTAGGGCTGGCCAGGTAGTGGCCGAGGCGCGCAAGGCGGCGGACGAGATCTTGTCGAGTGCCAAAGCTGACGCCACCGGCCAGATCGAGGCGGCCCGGGCTAAGGCATCGGAGCAGGCCGAGCGACTGGTGGCCGAGGCTCGCGAGCAGCTAAGTCGGGACGTACTGGCGGCCCGCAAAGAGCTCAAGACCGAGACAGCTAAGCTGGTGGCCGAGGCAACTAGTGCGGTGCTGGGCGAGAAGCTGGACGAAGGCCGCGACGGCGACTTGGTTAAGCGCAGCCTGGAGAAGAGCGCGTAATGGCAAGCCGGATGCAAGTAGCCAATTTTGTAGCGGAGCGCCTCGACAAGGATCGGGCCGGGACGCTGCGAATGGCGGCCGCTTGGCTGGTCGCCAAGGGCAGGCGTGGGCAGGCGCGCTACTTGGCCATGGATGTAGCCGAGGCGCTGGTGGGTCGGGGTTATGTCGCGGCTCGGGTGACGACCGCCCGCGCCATGTCAGCCCAAACCCGAACGGAGGTGGAGCGGTTTATTAAGGAAGCCACCGGCGGACAGCAGCTTGAGCTGGAAACAGCGGTTGACCCGGCCATGATCGGGGGCATCCGGATCGAGACGCCGGGCCGAGCATTAGATGCCTCAGTACGGGCAAAGTTAGCACGCTATGTAATGAAGGCCGGCGAAGTAACGGCAGGACAATAAGGAGCAACTTTTGAGCGAACTAAATGTTAAAGAATTAAGCCAAGAGCTCCAGGCGGCCATCGACGGCCTGCGGGAGACGGAGAACCTTCAGGAAACGGGCGTAGTGACGCGCGTGGCAGATGGGGTGGTGTGGATTTATGGTCTGCGGGGCGCCGGCTACAGTGAAGTACTAGAGGTTGAGACCGATGGCGGGGTGGCCCGGGCCTTTGCCCTTAACTTGTTCGAGGATGAGATCGGCGCGGTGCTATTGGACAAAGAGACAGGTGTGCGGGCAGGCGCGAAGGTGCGGCTATCGGGCCGGACGTTGGACGTGCCAGTGGGACAAGAGCTCTTGGGCCGGGTGGTGGATCCGCTGGGTCGGCCATTGGACGGTCTGGGCGAAATCACCGCCAAGGACCGCGGTTTGATTGAGCGGGCGGCGCCGGGTGTGATGGCGCGCAAGGGTGTGCATGAGCCGATGGCGACGGGCCTGATCGCCATCGACGCCCTAGTGCCGATTGGCCGCGGTCAACGCGAGTTGATTATCGGTGACCGTCAGACGGGTAAAACGGCGGTAGCGATTGACACGATGATTAACCAGGCGCGACAGAAAACGGGTGTGGTTAATATTTACGTGGCGATTGGCCAGAAGCTGAGCAAGGTAGCGGCCTTGGTAGAGCGCCTTAAATCTGAAGGCGTGATGGATCAGACGATCGTGGTGGCGACTTCGCCCAGCGACCCGGCGGCGCTCCTGTATCTGGCTCCTTACGCTGGTTGCGCCATGGGCGAGTTTTTCCGCGACAATAAGCAACACGCGCTGATTATCTACGATGACTTGAGTAAGCACGCGGTTGCTTACCGCCAGATGTCGCTCTTGCTGCGCCGGCCACCGGGCCGCGAGGCGTATCCCGGTGATGTGTTTTACCTGCACTCGCGCCTGCTGGAGCGGTCGGCTAAGCTAAGCGACGATCTGGGCGCAGGCTCGCTGACGGCGCTGCCGATCATTGAAACGCAGGCGGGCGATATCTCGGCCTATATTCCGACTAACGTAATTTCGATTACCGATGGCCAGATTTTTATGGAGTCAAACTTGTTCTACCAGGGTATCCGACCGGCTATTTCGGTTGGCTTGTCGGTGTCGCGGGTGGGTGGTTCGGCCCAGACCAAGGCGACCAAGAGCGTGGCGGGATCTTTGCGGGTGGAGCTGGCGCAGTTTCGCGAACTGGCGGCTTTTTCTCAGTTTGCCAGCGACCTAGACGAGGATACCAAGAAGCGGCTGGATCGCGGGCGGCTGTTGACGGAAATTTTGAAGCAAAAGCAGTACTCGCCGTACTCGGTAGCCGAGCAGGTGACAATGTTGCTTGCTGCCACTAAGGGCGCTTTTGACGATGTGCCGACCGAGAAGGTGTCGGCGGCGGTTTTGGATTTGCTCAGCCGGATGCGGCAACACCACGCCGACCTTAACGAGGTGCTGAACGAGGGCTCTAAGCCGAGTGACGATGTGGTGGCAAAAATTGTCGAGCTAGCCGCAGAAGTAGCCAAAAGTTTTAAGGTAAAGGCGGACTAGCCGATGCCAAGCCTGCAGATTATTAACCGGCGGCGCCAGTCGGTCCGCAACACCCGGCAGATCACCAAAGCTATGCAGATGGTGGCGGCCAGCAAGCTGCGCCGGGCTCAGGCGGCGGCTCAAGGACCGCAGGCCTACACCCAGGCGGCCCGGGAGCTGCTGCGCAATCTGGGCGCTCAGACGGTGGCCAGCACGCATCCGCTATTTGCGATCCGGCCGGTTAAGCGGGCGCTGGTGATTGTGATCGCCGGCGACCGGGGCATGGCCGGCGGCTATAACTCCAATATTGTTCGGGCGCTGGGCCGTCAGATCAAGACGGTGCCGGCCGATTATTCGGTGATCGCGATTGGCAAGCGGGCAGCTATGAGTGTAGCCCGAGCCAAGGACGTGACGGCGATCGCCAGTTTTGACGTGGATGTGCGTGACGCGGCTACCACGGTGGCGATTCCGGTTCTGGAGAAGGTGACGCAGTTGTATGAGGCCGGTGAGGTGGACGCGGTTCATGTGATTAGCACAGACTTTGTGTCGACGGTGTCACAGGTGGTGCAGGTGCGCCAATTGCTGCCGGTGGTGCCGCCGGAAGGGAGTGGGGCGCCATCGGAGAGCACGATGGAACCGTCGGCCGAGGAGCTGATTGATCTGGCGGTTCGGCGGGTGCTGGAGGCCGAGGTGCTGCAGGCGATTTTGGAGGCCCGGGCCAGCGAGGAGGCGATGCGAATGCTTGCTATGATGAATGCTTCGGATAATGCTTCGGACATTATTGCTGACTTGACGCTGGTCTATAACAACGCTCGCCAGTCCAAGATTACGCAGGAGATATCGGAGATTTCGGCCGGAGCGGAGGCGATTGCAACGGCATGATGGGTATGGGGCATGGTTCTGCTTTTGGCTACGGGATATCTAACTTATTTGCTCCGGAGTATGCTTCTGTTTTTAGCTCCGGGAGTAGGCCAGTGCTTGCTGCGGAACTCGCCCTTCGGGCTCAGACAGTCCTCGCCGCACACTGGCCTACTCCCTGCGCAGCGACCCGCAGGCTTATTCTGGGAGCAGGCCTCTCTCGGCAGCGACCGGGGGACTTACTTTGACGGACAGTATGGAATAATCAAATGGAGAAATTAATGACAACTGAAACGAAACAAGTCGGCAGCATCACCCAGGTGGTGGGTGTGGTGGTGGACGCCGAGTTTAAAGAGGGTAAACTACCGGCGATTTATGACGCGCTTGTAATCGAGCATGACGGGCGCAAGCTGGTGCTCGAGGTAGCGCAGCACTTGAGCGAAACTTCGGTGCGGGCGATCGCGCTTTCGAGCACCGACGGATTGAGTCGCGGCACCGAGGTAACGGCCACGGGGGCGCCGATCAGCGTGCCGGTAGGCGATGCCACGCTGGGCCGGATGTTTAATGTGATCGGCGAGGCGATTGACGGCAAGGAGGCGGTTACGGGCGCCAAACTGGCCCCGATTCACCGCGAGCCACCAACGCTGGAGGAGCAGTCGGGCAAGGTTGAGATTTTGGAGACCGGCATTAAGGTTATTGACCTGATCGCGCCGATCGCCAAGGGTGGTAAGGTCGGCTTGTTTGGTGGGGCTGGCGTAGGCAAGACGGTTTTGATTACAGAACTTATTAATAACATTGCCAAATTCCACTCGGGCAACTCGGTGTTTGCCGGCGTGGGCGAGCGGACCCGCGAGGGTAACGACTTGTACTACGAGATGGAAGAGTCGGGTGTGCTGGACAAGACATCACTTGTCTTTGGCCAGATGAACGAACCGCCGGGCGCCCGGTTGCGGGTAGCATTGTCCGGCCTAACCTTGGCCGAGGGTTTCCGCGACCAGGGCCGCGACGTGCTCCTGTTTGTGGACAATATTTTCCGGTTTACCCAAGCCGGGTCTGAGGTGTCGGCACTCCTGGGCCGGCTACCGAGTGCGGTGGGTTACCAGCCAAACTTGCAGCAGGAGATGGGGGCGCTGCAGGAGCGGATTACGTCGACCAAGAAGGGTTCGATCACCTCGATGCAGGCGGTGTTCGTGCCGGCCGACGATCTAACTGACCCGGCGCCGGCCACGACCTTTGCTCACCTGGACTCGACGATTGTGCTAAACCGGGCCTTGACCGAGCTGGGTCTGTACCCGGCCGTGGATCCGCTGGACTCGAGCTCGACGATTCTGGACCCGGCGCTGGTGGGTGACGAGCACTACAATGCGGCCCGCGATGTGCAGCGGATTTTGCAGCGCTATAAGGATTTGCAGGATATTATTGCCATTTTGGGCATGGACGAACTGTCGGACGAGGACAAGCAGACGGTGGCTCGCGCTCGGCGCATCCAGCGGTTCTTGACTCAGCCGTTCTTTGTGGCCGAGAAATTCCTTAACACACCCGGTGCCTACGTTAAGCTCGAGGACACGATCAAGGGTTGTCGCGAGATTCTGGACGGCAAGCACGACGACCTGCCGGAAAGCGCTTTCTATATGAAGGGCGGGATTAGCGAGGTGACGGCCAAGGCTGAGGTCGGAACCAGCGCGAAGGCTGAGGCTGGGGCCGGCGCGAAAGCAGGGGCTAAGAAATAGCGTATGCTAAGGCTTCGAAACAATCACATGCTTTGTGAGCGAACTCTTTCCCCTCTCCTCCCGAGCCCTGATCTAGTCAAGCGTTCGCGGCAAGCTGTGATTGTTCCTTCGCTTCCATCTATTGCCTTACGAGGACTGTTGTATGAATTTTGAACTTTTGACGTTGTCGGGGGTGAAGTTTGCCGGACCGGTAGACGAGGTTCAGCTAACTACGACCGGGGGACAGATGGGGATTTTGCCTCATCACGAGCCGCTGGTGGCCCAGGTGGTGGCGGGAGCGGTAACGGTCCGGACCGGCAAGGGAGCGCCGGAGGTGTTTGCGACGTTCGGTGGGCTAGTTGAGGTGCTGCCCGACCGGGTGCGGCTGCTGGCCGACGAGGCCGACCACGAGTCGGAGCTCGTGACCGAGGAGATCGAGGCAGCCCTGGCCGAGGCCCGCGAGCTTCGCGACAAAGCCAAGGACAAGACAGAGCTAGCCAAAGCCCAACAGATGATCGACCGCGGCGAGTTGCGGCTGGGGATCGCCAAGATGCGCCGGACGCATCGGCACGAACGCTAGACTTTTGTGGACAAAAATGAACTTAGAAAAATTATCGAAGATCGAATAGCCGCTATAAGCGGAGAAGGTCTGCAGAGTCTTTCCAATCGGCTTGGATCTATCTTGTATCCCGGCGACTACACTCCTGTTAGGGCTGGTGGACCAAAAGGCGACATGAGTAACGACGGCTACTGTCCTGAGGCCAGAGTATTTATGGCCGCTCATGCAACGCGCGGTGAAGCGGCCGCCAGCACAAAAACGAAAATTAGGTCTGACCTTGAAGGGTGCGTCAGTAAGCATAGAGATGTACGCGAGTGGCGATATCTTACCAATGACACCTTACTCGGAGACGTTCATAGCTATGTCGACAATGAGGTAAGGCTCTTGTTTCCTAAAGTGAAGATTGATCTTTGGGGACCCGACCGAATAGCCGACACAATTATGGGTTTAAGTGCAAATGAGATTTCTAAGATTATGGACCTTCCGGTTGAGCTGTTAAGGCCCGTGGTCCCTCGAGTTCCATTTGTTTATACTAGGCCTTCTTTTTCAGGTGGCGACGGCCATTACCAAAGGATGATAGGCGGGCTTACCACTAACCTTAGTGATGAGTTTATACTTCTCGACAAGATCCTTATACATGAAAGAGTTATCAAGTTTGAAAATACCCTTCTTCGCCCAGGCCAAGAACTTTGGCATCCTGGGATTGACGATTTACCCTATGTTGATGATTTGGCACAGCCGCTTAATAAAGAAAGGTCGATTGAGATATTCTTCCATACTCGAGACATGGTACGATATCGTTCGCAACAAAAACTCCTTTACGTACGAAGAGCTGCTGATGGGAAGCATAAACTGGTGGGCGCCGAGGAGAACCCCGACATTCTTGCAAACTCTCCAGTTGGAGAGTAGAATGGAATTACTTCTGGGATTTCCCACTGATCCGGAGCATCTCTCCGGTGATAATTTTAGAGCTCAAGCAGTGTCTTGAGTTTTTGTTTTAGTTGGATGACTTCATTATTTTGTAAACTGGATAGTCGGTACTGCAGGCGGTTGGCGCTAAAGATGCGGATTTGATGTAGCAGCGCCCAACTGGATCCGTGAACCGTTAATCCTGAAACCAACTCCCCTCTTTTGGTTTTGAGGTGAGGGGGATACCTATAAACTTTTGTGAGATAACTTTCTCAAGATATAGACTGGCCTCCGAAATTGAGGGCCTTTGCCACAGGATTCTATAGCGATATTGAGCCCGACAGCGCACCACCAAACCTCACCTGAATGAAATAATAACCCAGTCGAGCGAATCTCAAGCTGCTTTTTAAGCTCATTCCAGCGATCAAAATCCTTGTCCATCTACCGGTAGTTCCCCCTATATGAACTACCATTATACCATACATTAGCCGAACAAACATAGCTGTCGGCATCTAGTCCATGTACCCAGCCTCGACAAAAAACTGGCGGCCGCCAGGGATGAGGGGGACGGTTTGGAGGTCGTTGCCAGTGAACCAGCGAAGTTCGATGAGGTCGTCGCCGGGAGTAAGGTTAATATCGGCGGCGGGTTGGGCAAGGCGGGCTTCGAAGCGGTTGAAGGTCATATTACACCAGACGCGCTCACCGGTTGAGAGTGTTTTGGGAGATTGGCCGTAACCGGTAGCAAGAGGCGTGAGGACGATGTTGGACAGGTCGAGACCGGTTTCTTCGTGGGTTTCGCGCTTAGCGGCGGTTTCGAGCGACTCGCCCCGATCGACTCCCCCGCCCGGGATGTGCCAAGCATTGGGATAAACGCCGCCGCGAGCAGAGTCTTTGCGGCCGAGGAGGATTTTGCTGTCTTGGCTGATCACTACCAGTGAGGCGATTTGGCGGCTGATCTCGCGCAGGTTGTCGGGGTTCTCGGTGGTCATACCAATAGATTACACTACTCTCATGACTGTCGACGAATTCATAAAAGCCAGTGTGGGGCGAGAGTATTTAGCCATGCTGGAGCGAGTGCGGGGGTTGATGCGCCAGGCTGCGCCAAGTGCGAAGGAGATTATTAGTTACGGGGTGATTATGTGGCGAGGCAGGCGGGGCTGTGGGTAATTAATCCGACCAAGCATGGACTGACGGTATCGTTCTCCAAGGGGGCGTCGTTTGAGGATCCGTACGGTCTCCTGTCGGGAGCGGGTAAGGTGGCTAAGACGGTTTGGCTGCGGAAGGCGGGCGACATTAATGAGGCGGCGTTGCGGGATTATATGCGGCAGGGGTTGGAATTGGATAGCGATTAGCGGAGGTTTACTGTTTGTGCTTGCCATCTTTTCTATCTTATGATATTGTATGGCTTAAATCTAACCAAGGTCAGTAAGTCTTATGATCGAAATCACTCGAATTAAGTAATCGCACGGCCGGCGCGGAGCGCCGAGGGTTTGTGATGCTCAGGTTTTTTTGAGTGATAGCGACAACCAGCTTGTTCTTTTGACCACCAGGCAAGAGCCGATGCGATTTTTTTAAAGAAGCGTTGGCTCTTTTTTGTGTGCTTGTTTGGCCGCTGGTGGGGCGCGAATGAGTACGGTAGTGGCGATGGGCGGGCGCCGAGTATGGCACTGATTTCGTGCGCCAGATGAGAGCCAGCGAGGTGGTTGATTTTTGTGTCGACTAACTTTTAAGGAACGAGGATGTTTCGAAGATCGAAATCGGTGGCCGGGAATGCCCGGGCGCTGAATGTGTTTAGTTTTTGGTTTAGCATGCGGTTTTTTGGAATCGTGGCGGTGTTGTATTTTGCCCAGGTGACGGGGTCGTATGCGCTGGCAGTGAGCGTGATTGTGATCGCGCGGGTGGCGCAGGCGGTGTTTGAAGTGCCAACGGGGGTGCTGTCGGACCGGTGGGGTCGGGTGTGGTGTTTGCGGCTGGGGGCGCTGGCTAGTTTGGTGGCGATTGTGTGTTACAGAGGCGAAAGCTACTGGTGGCTGGTGGCGGGAGCAGTGCTGGACGGATTGTGGCGGGCGTTGTTTAGCGGCAATAACGAGGCGCTGTTGTATGAATCGGTTAAGCAGTCGGGACAGGAGGCGATATTTTCGCGCTATCTGGGGCGATTGAATGTAGCCATGGAGGTGGCTGGTTTTTTGGCTGCGGCGTTGGGCGGACTCGTGGCGGCGCATTCGTTTGGCTGGGCGCTGGGTTTGACGGCTGTCGTGCAGGTGCCGACGTTGGTGACGAGTTTTTGGCTAGTGGAACCGGCCAAGCATGAGGTGCCAACAACCAATGTGTGGGCGCATGTAGGCGAGGCTTTTGGCTATATGCGCCGTAATCCGACGCTGCGCAACTTGAGCTTGGCCCAGATTATTAGCGAAGGCTGCTCGACGTTTGCGCTGTGGCCGGCATTTTACGCCCAGTTATTGCCGAGGTGGGCGATTGGCCTGGTGATGTCGGCTAATTATCTGGAGAGCGCGGTTGGGTTTGGGGTGAGCGGGTGGTTTGTGAAGCGGTTTGCGGCCATTAAGATTATGCTGGCTAGTCGGGTGTATACGGCGGCGCTGATGATTCCGGCGGTGGTGTTCCCCTCTCCCCTATCGCCAGCACTGCTGGCGCTGGGCGGGGCATTGTATGGGCCGGAGACGGTGGCCACGGGTGTGCTGCTGCATAAGGAGTTTACGGATCACCAACGGGCAACGATGGCATCGATTAACGCCGTACTGACTAATGTGGTGTTCGCAGTATTTGGCCTGGCGGTAGGCTGGGTGGCGGATGGGTGGGGCGTGGGGCGAGCGATCTTGGTGGGGCAGATTTGTTTGCTAGCGATGGTTTGGCTGTACTGGAGGGTGTGGCGGGGTAAATAAAACGGTTCGGCGGCCCAGAGAGTTACCTGGGCCGCCGAGTATGGAGCTAGTCCATGCCGATGTTGGACTTGATCATGAAACTGAACGGGGTCCAGAACGGCCAGAAGAGAAAACTGAACAGCGGCATCCAGGGGAACTTGACCAACATAGACCACTGCACGGGCCGCCAATGGCCGTCCACCAGCCAATTGCGGATGGAGAAGCGGACCGGAAGGCTGACAGCCCAGAAGAGTCCGACTCCGAAGTAGACAATCCAGCTCTGGGTGACGGCGTAGGCGATGAGGCCAGCGGCCATGAGCACGAAGACGAGGGGGCCTTGCCGGATAACCGCCAGGGTCTGTACATCACGCATATAGGGACGGCGCTTGACCTCGCGCCGGGTCTGGATCACTTGCCCGAGGATGGCAAACACCCAGAGGCCTGACAATCCAACCAAGGGAAAGACGAACCATGGATTCTCAACGACTGTTCTGACAAGATGCATGATTATCCAATCTATCGGGATGGAGTTTTTTTATTCTATCATAATTTCTTGTTTTTGCAAATTAACTTGAAATATATAGACTAATGTGTTATAATTGAGCTATCGTTTTCGGACGATGCCTTGACAGTCGCAGTATTTATGCCGAGGAGGAGCGTATGGCTACGCTTCGTATCGTGACCGAACGCCTGGGCGACGAAGAGGGTGCGATACCTGTCGTCGTCGAGGTTGTCGAGAAGGCATTCTCGGTCGAGCAGCTCATGACCGAGTTGGGCAAGTTCATCGGCGAGGCGTGGTTTGAGGCGGTCGAGGAAACGCGGCTGGTGTTTCACACCATCTCGTTCGACCGCCGTATCTACACCTTCACCGTGGAAACGGCCGACGAAATGTCGCTCCTGCACAAGGCGCTGCTGCATTACCTCCTGGTGGAGAAGCAGCGTGGCAGGACGATGTCGGACCAGATCCACGGTGTGCTGGCAGCGATCGCCAGTACGCCGGAGTTCAAGAGTGGTGAGGTCCGAGCCCGCCAGGGCTCGGAGATGCTGCCGCTCCACTTGTTCTGCACCTCTCGAGAGTTCGGTCAGTTCTCTGGCGGCCAGTTGTTCGCGGCCTGCGCTGTAATGGCGGCAGGCTATAAGCTGGCGGCATCGGACATTCGGGCGCTCACGCCCGAGCAGATGCTTGAGGCCGCCCTCGCGGGCGACCCCTCCACTCTGGAGGAGCGTTTGCTCGTGGCGCTCGGATAACGGTGTGGTGGAGTGCGGTGGCTTTCGGGCCGCCTCACTCCACCCGTCGGCACTGTGACTGTCGTTACCCCAAGTTTTCAAGTTGCTTGAAATCTTGGGGTAATTTGTTTTTGCTGGCGATGATTTGGTTGTATCGCCAGCTGCCTCTAGGCGGGGTTTTCTGAGTTGACTAGGTAGTAGATGTATTTTATTATCAACCTGCTCTGTACACCCGAAATTCCGTTAGGAGAGCAAGTCATGGGTAATGGTTTCCGACCGAGTGCAATGGAGCTGCTTACGCAGATCACTGCTGGTCAGCTGGGTATGTGTAGGCCGTCCACTAAACTCCACAGCGCCGTGTTCACGGATAGCTCTGGACGATGGATTGGGCTGGCCGAGCGCGGACCGGGTGGCGAGTACACGATTGAGATGAGGGCTCCGGGCGGTCGGCACGCCGTCGAGGTCATGGAGTGGCCGTCCGGGCTGAAGGAGGCTAAGGCCACCGTCTGGCGTTTTATGGGCTGGAAGAGCTGAAATCTCGCTAGTCTCACTGTTTTAGTTACGGGTGCGGTCGCTTGTGCGACTGCACCTTTTTCGCTTTTATAAGGTGGCCGGCCCGTGCTTGATAAGCAAGAGACCGCCCGCACCACAAAAGGCGCGAGC
>CAYOOH010000009.1:0-17592 GCA_964405545.1 uncultured Candidatus Saccharimonadales bacterium
CCTCCTCCGCTCCCCACCGCTCCCCAACCCGCCGCTCCAGCCCAGCCCGCCGCCCCGGCCCAGCCGTCCACCGCGCCGCCGCCAGTCGCCAGTACCGTCCAGGCTCCCTCGACTACCAAACCACCCCTCCAGCCTCACACCCATCCGCGGCCGCTCAACGCCCGTCGTCTGGCCATCGTGGCCGCCGCCGTCATCCTGCTGCTCGCCGTTGTGGGTGGGGCTGTCTATGCTTTTACCGTCAAACCACCGGCTCTAGCCTGGCTCACTGGCGCCCCGACACCGTCGCCCACACCCTTGCCCACCCCCAGCGCTACCGAAACCCCTTCCCCCTCCGTCTCGGCCTCACCCAGTCCCTCTGCCTCGCCCACACCCGATCCTGCCGTCGCCGCCAGCCGCGACACCCAGCGCAAAACCGACCTAGCTGCCTACTTCGCCGCCTACAAAGCCAAAGCCAAGAATGGCTATTTCTCAACCACGCCTCCCTCTGTCGCCGTTACTGCCACCGACCCCACCACCGGCCAGCCCTACGTCGTAGCAAAAACCGCCCCCACTACTCTGGGTCAAATCGAATACCGGGCCGGTGGCTCCTGTACAGGTGCCAGCCACACCCCGGGCGCTACCGCTACCAAATACCTAGCCCTCTTCCTCTTATTAGACGATGGCCATACCACCGCCTGCGTCGACCATTAAGCGGTTCTTCCGCAATTTTGCTATTAAAACACGAAGCACCCCGGGAAACCACTGGCTTCTCGGGGGCGAACTGTCGATCAAGCTTCGATCTCGACGACGCTATCAAACCCGTCGTCAGGGCCGGGCGGGTGCTTGTGGTCATCGCGCCACATATAGGCTGTGACGCCGGGTGGTGGTATTGGGTCTCGCCATCTGGCTGGTCTACACTGGCTATGCCACGTCTCCAGCGATGACTTAAACCACAACCCTACCACTTCGCCCGCACCAGCTTCCCGGCAGACCCTTACGAGCTGGCGTCGTTGGTCGGTGCGTCCTGGCGGCGGATCTACCACCAGGTTATCGCCTTTCTCCAAAACGGCTCGAATGCGCTCTAAGAATTCTGTCCACGTCGCCAGCGGCGGGGGCTGGCTCTTTTGTATCGCGGTCCACTCGGCCGCAATCCGGTCATACGATACCAGTGCATGGCTGGCAAAGGTGGTTGTAAGAAACGCGGCCATATCGCCGGCAATCCTTCCGGCAACAATCACCGCGATCGGGCCGGTGTTCATGAGCCCTCCCTTTCGCAGCTGTTCCCTGCCGTTACGGGGGTAACGGAATAAAACTATATCATCTACACATTAGTTAGTCAATAATAAAAGTTGTCATCTTATATTTACAAAAATGACAAAAACTTTCAAAAAAACATAACCCACCGCCAAATACAACCCTAGTTCGGCTCCGTTCGGTGCGATACAATCAGATCGTGCATCCCCTTCTTGCCGATCTCAACTCTCCTCAGGCTCAAGCCGCTACCACCATCCAAGGCCCGGTCCTCATATTGGCCGGCGCCGGCTCCGGCAAGACCAAGGCCCTGACCCACCGCATAGCCTACCTGGTGGCCGAGCACCACATCCGCCCCCTCAACATCCTGGCCGTCACCTTTACTAACAAAGCCGCTGCCGAGATGCGCGGCCGCGTGCTGCGCCTCCTCAATCTCGACCCGGCCAACCGCACCCATTTCCCCTACATTGGCACCTTTCATTCCATCTGCATGCGGCTACTGCGCCGCGAAGCAGCCAATATCGGCCTGGCCTCCAACTTCATTATCTTTGATACCGCCGACTCCCAAAGTGCTATCAAACAGGCCATGCGCCAGTTGGCCATCGACGACAAACAGATGACCCCCAGCCTGATCCAAAACCTCATCTCTAGTGCCAAGAACGATCTAGTCGATACCCGCCACTACGCCCGCCTCGCTACCGGCAAGGCTCAAACCTCCGCCGCCAAAGTCTATCCCCTCTACCAATCCCTCCTCGATCAGGCCGGCGCCCTCGATTTTGACGATCTCATCTTTCGCGCCGTCCGCATGTTTCAAGACAACCCCGACATCCTCCGCAAATATCAAGACCAGTTCCAATACATCATGGTGGATGAGTACCAAGATACCAACCATGCCCAGTACCAATTAACCAAACTCCTATCATCGACAAAAAGTCGTAATATATGTGTAGTAGGGGACGATTGGCAGTCGATCTATTCCTGGCGAGGAGCCAATTTCCAAAACATTCTCGACTTCGAAAAAGACTATCCCGACGCCACCGTTATCAAACTCGAGCAAAACTATCGCTCCACCAAGAACATCCTTGATGCTGCCCACGCCATCATTACCAAAAACCACACCCGCTCCAACAAAAAACTCTGGACCGACCGTGGAGATGGCGCCGGCATCGTCATAGCCAACGTCTACAACGAAGTCCAAGAAGGGGAGTGGATCGCCCGCCAAATCCAAAATCTGCGCCTAACAGAGAGTCGACCCCTCTACGATTTTGCCGTCCTCTACCGCACCAATGCCCAGTCTCGGGCTCTCGAAGAAGCCTTCCTGCGCTACAACTTGCCATATCGCATCATCGGCGGTACCCGGTTCTACGAGCGCAAAGAGATCAAAGACGCTCTTGGCTACCTGCGCTTCATCTACCAGCCCGACGACCCCGTCTCCTTCGCCCGCATTATCAACCTGCCCGCCCGCGGCCTGGGCGACGTCACCCTGGCTCGCCTCGAGACCTGGCGTCAGAGCCAGCCCCTGCCAACGGGTGGGGCGGAGGCTGGTGGTGCCGAGCACGGAGGCGCCGGTTCTGTCGCGGACTCCAATGGGCAGCAAGATAGCGTTCGCCGACGCGAGGCAGTACCAGCCGCAGCAATAAGCAAGATGTCCCTGCTCGAGGCCTGCCGCGTCGCCGACCGCATCCCCGGCCTCCAAACTCGGGCCGTCAATGCCCTCCAGGCCTTCGCCCTCCTCATTGACGGTCTCCGAGCCGAGGCACCAAAGCTAGCCGTTGGCCCGCTGCTCGACCTGGTCCTCAAGCGGTCCGGTTTTATTGCCGCCCTCGACGACGGTTCCATCCAGGCAGCCGACCGGATCGAAAACGTCAAAGAACTCCTATCCGTAGCCCAAAACTTTCAAGACCTCAGCCTCGAGACCTTCCTAGAAGAAATTGCCCTCATTGCCGACACCGACAACTACTCCCAAGACCACGACGCCGTTACCCTCATGACCCTCCACTCCGCCAAAGGCCTCGAGTTTCCAGTTGTTTTTATGCCCGGAATGGAAGAAGGCATCTTTCCCCATTCCCGCTCCCTCTTTGATACCGAGCAAATGGAAGAAGAACGCCGCCTCTGCTACGTTGGCATGACTCGGGCCAAGCAGCGCCTCATGCTGCTCTACGCCAATTCCCGCCTGCTCTATGGCGCCACCAACCACAATACCCCCTCCCGCTTCCTGCTCGAGATCCCGGCCGACCTCCAAGACCCCGGTAACGAGCTGGCCACCGCCGGTCCTCGCCAGGCGGCCGCCGGGCATGGCGCCGGCGCCGGCTCATGGTCGGCCACCCCCATGCTGGGCGGCACTAGCAGCCGCTCCTATACCGACTCCCTGCCCACCACTCCCCACGATGCCGACGCCCACCGCGAATCCATGCTTGGCCTCCACCTCCAGCCCGGCGACCGTATTCGTCATGCCAAATTTGGTGACGGCATCGTGGCCGCAATCGACGGCGACGAAGTCTCCGCCACCTTTGCCGGTCTCGGTACCAAGCGCTTGTCGCTGGCCTTCGCTCCCATCCAGAAAATTGACTAAACATCACCGGGTCTCTATAGTAGGCGAACTACCGCCGCCCGGCGGTCGTACCCGACCCAAAAATGAGGGCAATCATGGCTGGAGCTCAACCCATCCTACCGCACGAGTCCGACACGCAGCTGCGACATGATGTAGACATCATGCTCTCAAGTCGCACTGTCATAACACTCCTTACTCAGACCGAAGAAAGTGAAGGCTTGGCCCCGATACCGCCCACAGTGGCGCAGCTCCTCCAGGCCTGGCGAACCCTGAGGCCTGATCAGCGCTACATTATTCGGGGTCGCTATCTGGGGGCCAAGCCCGTAGCACTGGCCGAGCTCGGCCGGACACTTGGGCTGAGCGGGGAGCGCATCCGCACGCGGGTGGTCGAAATCGTCAACAGTTTGAGGCGCTCCCTGTGGGCGATTCAAACGGGCTTTACTGGCCTGTCGGTTTATCATCTTTCGGCACTCCGTCGCTGCCGTGTTTCTCGCCCCGACCAGCTCCCCCAGGCCCTTGGGTGCTTGCTCGAGAGCCGCCAAATCAGTCACGTCCGATTTGACGAACTGGAGAAGTGGTGCCGTCGCCGCGGCTACCCTTCACTCATACCCCATCTCCCCTTGTACTATCGGGAAAAATTCGGTCTGTAGGCCTTCTGTCTCTGCGCCTTCGTTTTTTAGAAAGGATGCCCACTATGCCTGTCGCCAATGGCGATCACCCGACCCTAGTGCCAGTTCCAGCCGGTGTCACTACTCGCTGCATAAATCCGGACTGCCCGGACATGCTCATCGAACGCATCACTACCGGCCGCGAACGAGCCTATGCCGCTGCTCCTGCCAATCCTCGCCGCCATCTCCACACGCCCTGCCCTAGCTGCGGCCGTAATACCCAGTGGTACCGACTAGGCCAGTAGTCCAATCGTGCCGCCCGCTAGTCATCTAGGCTAGCGGGTTTTTGTGGCGAGAGGGAAACGATCGAGAGGTTTTGAGGCGCGCCTGCTATGCAACCTGAGTCTCAAAACCCTCCCCTCACGACTAACATAAGCCACGTGCAGTCGAGGACTGTTTGAGCGAAAGCGAGTTCCGCAGACAAAGGGGGCTTATGTTTGGGAGGTTTTCAAGACTCAGGCTATGAAAGTTTGACTAATATCAGGCTATATTATAAAGTAACAAGGTTCTTTCGTTGACAAAAAACGCTCGTAAGGGAGTGCCATGCCTCGTGCTAATGTCGCCGACACGACCACGGCCGTTGCCGATATCGGTCGGCTCCTCCAGGCCTTAACCGGTTCAAGCAGCCGAGTTGATCCCGCAGCAGTCAGCCAATTCGTGCGCTCTCAGCTCGAGCCGCGCCCGCGCCGGCGGCCGCCATCCGGGACCGCCAAATTCGACTACCCAGCCACGACGCCAGAGGCGCGAGTCTTGCGCCAGATTGGCCGTAGCGCCGACTTTCTCTACCTCAGCCTGCCGGCTGAAGTACTGCAGCGTCCTGTCAGCGAGCTTAACCTCCGGCTCACCCGCACCTCCACCGGCCTCTACGGCAACCGCATCATGACCCTCGAGGATCTGCTCGAACGCTCCGAGACCGAACTACGCCAGATCCCTTACTTCTGGGGCCGAAGCGTTGATGAGATCAAGGCCGCCTTGGCTGAGCGTGGCTGGCGCCTGTCGCCCCACGATCAGGACATCGAGCCCTTCCCGGGCGACGACTGGGTTGATATCGCCCTTCGCCGCGATTACCAGCCTCGCCGCCTTCTGCGCAAACGGCTCTATCGCCTGCGGCTCGACTGGCTGTTGCGCTGCCATAACCACTATTATTATTCGGTCGTGCGAGCTTGGTACGACCTGGGTATCCGAACCGTGGCCGAGATTATTTGCTACACCGAGGCCGAACTCCAAGCCCTGCCCTGGTCCACCGTCCTTAGCTGGTCCTACAACCATGCTGGTCGCCGGTCCAACCCGGACGCAGGACTTCAGGCCACAAGGCACATGCTCTGTCACTGGGGCCTGGCACTCCATCTGCCCGCACCCGCGCCGGCCAAACCGGCCTGTCCCCACTGCGCAGCCTAGCTGCTGTTTTTTCCTTAAATCCCACCGGTGGCTCGCTACCGGTGGGATTTTGATATATAAACATAAAGGCCAATCAATCCGTATTGGCAAAGCCCCCTTGTTCGGAGAGTTATCGATGCAGCATAGAGCAGATCCATCCGATCTTGGGCGGGAAGGCGCCGCCCTTTTGACTCATCAGGCCTTCATGCGGACAATCACCATGACCCCCAGCGGACCTCGGACTGCAACCCGCGACCAGTTGCGTACCGCCTGGCTCGGTCTGACCCCCGACCAGCGCCTCGTTCTGCGTCTGCTCTACAATCTCGACGGGCAGGGAGCGCTCAGCCCATCCGACACTCTGAGAGTACTCCAGCGCACCAAATCGCGCATGGGTCTTGCCAGAGTTACCGAGCTCGAGCTAACGGCCATCGACGCCATCCGCGAATCTATTTGGCCCAGCCACTATTTTCCGGGGCTCTCTACCCTCATTCTCAATCGGCTGCTCAACGCCGATGTTACGCGTCCCGATCAGCTGCCGGATCGCATCGACGACCTCGTACTCAACCGCGGCCTCGGAGCTCGTGGCCTTGATCTCCTCACGTCCTGGCTCATAAGCCATAAGCATGAGGCCATCGCCCAGCTCCTCCTCCCTAGACTTTCGTCCGGAGCCAGAGCCAAGCTCCGACGCAACGGTCACTCCTAACTCTAGCCTGGCCGCAGCAAGCGCCAAAACTATCTATAGCCCACCGGCGTTCCTGCTAGTGGGCTCTTTTCGCGCCCGTCGCGCTCACAAAAAAACCGGCCCCCGCCTCACCCCCGAGAGGGGAGACGGAAGCCGGTCAAAAAGTCCCTGATCAAGCTCATCGCCTGACCGAAGACTAGGCAAGAGCCTGGCGTCGCTGGGCTTCCTCCATCAGCCCAATCCGCTCGTTGTCGGTTAGGCCGATGATCGACCGGCGGATGGCGAACGCCGCCACCAGTCGTTCGAGCGAAGGATTGTCGACACGTCGAGGCAAGAGCAGCTGAACACTCGGACCCGACTGGTAAACATTCGGCCACCGAGCATTGCCTTCCTCGTAAGCGGCCACGAGAAAACGCCGCTGAGCGGCCGGGTCGTGCCTGCGCAAGCAAGTAAGGTTACGTGTTGTCAGTAGCTCCACGAACAACTCAGCTGACCGCTCGCCAGTCAGTACCCGAGACTCTCGTGAGCCAGGAACAACCACCCGGTCGCGATAGGAGCCCGGCGGAATTTCTGCGCCGCTCGTAAATAGGCCATACCAGGCGTCGGACAAAACAAACAAAGCCGAACGTCGCGACATACCCGAAGAGTCACTAGGCATGATCGTCTCTCTCTTGTAGAACCGATGGCCATCAACCAGGCCTTATATATAATACTGTCAAATAATTTTATAATCAATAAGTCTAGGGCGTATAATGACAACAATGTCACTACCCCTTCCCTTCACCAAGCCCGAACCCTACCAGAGCCTGCTCGATTCGGCCGATACCTGGTGTCAGCAGGGCCATTACAAAGAAGCCGTCATACTAGTCCAAATCGCCCTTGAACTCTTTACCGAAAAAGTCCTCGGCCATCTCTACCAAGTCCGAAACATCTCCTACCTCAAACCCCAGTTCGAACATCTCCTTGTTAACTACAATCTCGGCAATAGCAAAGTCTCCGGCCTCTACATGGCCCTGTCCGGCGACAAAATCACCCAAGCACCCTTCTGGTCCCGCCTCACCGAGCACGTCGAACTGCGCAACCGTTTGGTCCACGACGGCCAGGATGCCACAGAGTCCCAGTCCCGAGCCTCTCTGACCGCCATCCAGGCCCTCATTGTCCACATCAAGGAGCATAATTCGCTAGCATGAGCATCCTAGACCACGAGCCCTTTCTGCAGCTGGCGCTTGACCAAGCCGCTCTGGCGCGTCGACAAGGGGACGTGCCGTTCGGGGCCGTCGTAGTCCAAGACGGCGGTCGAATCATTGCAATCACCCACAACTCCGAGCATCTCGAGACCGACGTTACGCTCCATGCCGAGACCAAGGCCGTCAGCCTGGCCTGCCGCACACTTGGCCGCCGCGACCTCAGCGATTCCACCCTCTACTGCTCGAGCGAACCCTGTCTCATGTGCGCCACAGCCATTTTCTCTGCCTGCATTCCTCGCATTGTCTACGCCTTGTCTCGCGACGATCTGCCCCACGCCTTTCGACCCCGTCGCATCCGACTGGCCCAAGTTGCCGCCGATACGCCCCACCCACCCGAAATCATCGTCGGCTTGCTCCGCGATCAAGCCCTTGGTCTGTTCGACGGCATCACCATGCCTTTTCGTGTCGAGCCGCTAGCTCGCACGGAGCGCTGATCAGGTCCAACCCCGGGCCAGGACGGACCCGGCCCGAGATCCGTCCCTTTTAATTAAGGTCGACCTTGACCTCCGTCCCCCTCTGCCCACCAAAAAGTCCGCCATCGGTCACTAGGCTGTCTATCGCTCCCTTGCGCCAAGCCCCAGCGTCCGTATAATGAACCCCAGTATGAAACCACCCAAACCCACCCGCGTTCTCCTCAAGCTATCCGGCGAGCAATTCGCCGGCACCCGCAGTTACGGCGTTGACCCAAAGTTTATCGCCCGCCTCACCCAAGAGCTGGCCGAAACCGTTCAGGCCACGGGTGTCCAGCTCGCCATTATTGTCGGCGGCGGCAATATCATGCGCGGCGCCAGCGTTGCCTCCAGCGGCATCGAGGAGGCCACCGGTCACTACATGGGTATGCTGGCCACTATCATAAACGGTATGGCACTGGTCGACATCATGGAGCAGCAGGGTCTGGCAGCCCGCCTCCAAACCCGCCTGCGCATGGAATCAGTGGCCGAGCCCTACATCCGCCGCCGCGCCATCCGTCACCTCGAAAAAGGCCGGGTTGTGGTCGTAGGTGGCGGTACCGGCAACCCCTATGTCACCACCGACACCGCCGCCGTCTCTACGGCCCTCGAGCTCGAATGCGACCTTGTCCTCAAAGCCACCAAGGTAGACGGCGTCTACGACCGCGATCCCAACCAATTCCCCGACGCCCGCAAATTCGACCGCCTATCCTTTGCTGACATTCTCACCAGCCCCCATATCAAAGTCATGGACAATGCCGCCATCTCGCTAGCTATGGATAACCATCTGCCCATCGTCGTCTTTGATCTATTAACCCACGGCAACATTCAACGCGTTATCCAAGGTCAGGCCGTTGGTACGCGGGTAGAATAGGGTAGGGGAGACCTATGACCCTCCTGCTATCCGTTGCCCTCGGCCTCCTCTCTATGCTGGCCTATGGCTTTGCTAATGCTTTCTCCAAGCCACTGGCTCAAAAACTCGGCGCCCCTCAGACCCTCTTCTTGCGCGGCCTCACCCTCGTCTCCCTCCTGGCTGTTGCTGCCATTCCGAGCTACCACAACCTCAGTCACTGGCAGATTGCCCTGGCAGCCATCCTGCTCGGTATGGCCGGCTACTTGCCGGTCCTCGCCTTTACCCATGGCATCAAAGAAAGCCCCCTTGGCATCATGGCTCCCATATCCGGTACATCGCCCCTCATTACCGTCCTGTTGTCCTGGCTCTTTTTGAGCCTTCACCTTAGCTCTCTCCAGTGGCTAGCCATCACTATCGTGGTTGGCGCCAATATCGCCATCTCTGTCAATCCTCGCAACTGGCGCAATTCCAGCCTACTCCGGCGTTCGACCGGCGTTCCCTACGCGCTCATGGCGGCAGTCGGCTGGGGGCTGTTCTTCTTTTTGTTTGTACCCCTCTCGCGTAGCTTAGGTCCCTGGCTGGCCACCCTGCTGGCCGAAATCGGTGTTACCCTCGCCGCTGGTCTCCACGCCCGCTCGTCCGGCCGGACACCCAAGCTCTCCTCGGCCTTCCAGCCGGCTGTTATCGGCAACGGCTTGCTCGTTGGCACCGGTACCCTCGCCTTTGCCATCGGTGCCAGCCAGTTCAATGTCGCCATCGTCGCCACCCTCAGCAACTCAACTGCCCTCATCTCTAGTCTGCTCGGCGTCTGGCTATTCCGCGAGCAGCTCGGCGCCAAAGAAAAAATCGCCGGCGCCGTCATGATTGGCGGAGTGGCCGCGCTATCCTTGCTTTAGCATTCGGGCGCTCCCTCGCTTAATGCAGCAAACACCGCTCTACCTCACCTCGCTGAGATTAGCTACACTCGCACTCAAGCCATACCCAACCCATGCCCAAACCGTACCCAAGTTCGCTTTTAATCCAAAAATGACCTTTACTCAAAAAAGACTCAGGGCCTCGCCTCGCGCCACCTTGTCAAGATTGACCGCAGTCAGCTATCGCGCTACCATAAGCACGATCCAGTAACGCCGTCCCCAAAAAACTAAAAAAATCGCAAAAAAATAAAAGTCCCTTCGCCCTAAACGAGAGACTCATTTTGCGCCTACTCAGTCTTATTACTTCCATCCGGCTCCAACCCCGCAATGCCGTTGCTATCGGGATTCTCGTCATCGTTGTCAGCTTTGGCGTGAGCTCAGGTCATTGGCCACCCGCATCTTCCGCCATTGCCGATTCCGGCTCACTTGTCTCCCTCTATGTTGACGGTCATAAACGCCTATTTGCCACCGATGCCCCAACCGTGGGTCAGGTTCTCGAGCGTTCGGGCGTCAAACAAGCCGCCAATGATCTGGTTGAACCCGCCCAGGACACACCCGTCACCCATGGCCAGTTCAATATCAATGTCTACCGCGCCCGCCCCGTGCTGGTGGTCGACGGTCTCCGCTCCTACCGCCTCACCAGCGCCTACCAGAGCCCCCGGCTCCTGGCCCTAGCCGCCGGTCTCACCGTCTATGCCGAAGACACCTACCATACCGAGATCGTTACCGATCTCGTCAGTGACGGGGCGATTGGGCAAAAAGTCACCCTAACCCGCGCCAAACCCCTCACTATCAAAGTCGACGGTACCATCCGTTCGATTCGCACCCAAGCGCCAACCATCAAGACGGCTCTGGCCGGCGCCGGTATATCTCTCGGTCTTAAGGACACTGTTTCGGCTCCGCTCGACAGCCCCGTCTTGCCCGGCACCAGCGTCCAGGTTACCCGCGTCAGCGAAGTCGTCGCCACTCTGACCGCCACCATCCCCCGGTCGGTCAAGACCCTTACCGATCCGACCCTGCTCAAAGGCCTCAAGCAAGTCCAGACCGAAGGTGCCGACGGTCAAAAAACCACTACCTATCGCATCCACTACACCGACGGCCGCGAGACCAGCCGCGAAGTCCTTCAGGTCGTTAGTCAAACCGCTCCCGTCACCAAAATCGTCCTGATCGGCACCAAAGTTATCTTTGCCGGTTCAGTCGAATACTGGCGTCCCCAAGTCGAAGCCGCCGCCGCCCAGTGGGGGATAGACCCCAATATGATGCTGCGAATCATGGCCTGCGAGTCCCATGGCAACGCTGCCGCCGTCAACTCGGCTACCGTCAACGGCCAGCACGCCAGCGGCCTCTTCCAATACCTGCCTTCGACCTGGCGTCAAGCCGGCGGCACCGACGCCAACATTTTCGACGGTTCAGTCCAAATCCAGCTCACCGCCAAAAAAATGGCCCTCTACGGCACCGGCCCCTGGGCCTGCAAATAATCCATCTGCTAGAATACATCCCATGGATCTCTCCCGTGTCGATGACGTTCGTACCGCGCTGCGCCTAGCCGGCATCAAGCCCAACAAAAATCTCGGTCAACACTTCTTAGTTGATAAGCCCAGCCTCGAGGCCATCGTTGACGCCGCACGTCCAGCTCCGGCCGACACCGTGCTCGAGATCGGCCCTGGTCTTGGCGTCATGACCCGTCTGCTGGCTACCCGCGCTGGCAAAGTCGTCGCTGTTGAGACCGACCACGTCCTGGCTGAGCTGTTGCGCCGCGACGCGCCCCCGAGCCTCGAGGTAGTCGAGCAAGACATTCTCCAATACGACCTCAACCAGCTCCCGGCCGGCTACAAAGTCATCGCCAACATTCCCTACTACCTTACCTCCAAGATCTTCCGTCTTCTCATCGACTCGCCCAATCCGCCCGCCCTCATGTCCATGCTTATCCAAAAAGAAGTCGCCGATCGCATCGCGGCTTCTCCCGGCCAGTTATCCCTCCTGGCTCTGTCAATTCAGTACTATGGTCGCCCCGAGATTATTGCCCAAGTCGAGCGACACAAGTTTTGGCCCTCGCCCGAGGTTGACTCGGCCATCCTCCGTGTTACCCTCACCGGTCCTGCTTTTCCGGCCGATCCCGCCCGGTTATTCCGCCTCATCAAGGCCGGATTTGGCGAAAAACGCAAACAACTCAAGAATGCCCTGGCCGGCGGTCTCAACCTGACCGCCGACTGCGCCGTTGACCTTATCGCCGCCGCCAATCTCCCGGCCACCGCCCGCGCCCAAGAGCTCGATCTGTCGGCCTGGCAGCGGCTCTATCAGGCCACCCTAGCCAAAGACATCTTGTAATGTCATAATACATACGTCCCAACCCTACCCCGAAAGGATCCGTTGTGGACATCAGAATTTCACAGCTCAATCTGTACCCCGCCAAAAGCATGGCCGGGGTAACCGTCCCGGGCATGGACTTCGATACTTCCGGACCGGTCGGCGACCGCCGTATTATGGTCGTTGATCCCAGCGGCAAGTTCATGAGTCAACGCGATTGTCCCCAGCTCGGCCTCATCACCGCCACGCCCAACGATGCCAATACCTGGCTAGAAGCTTCCGGCATGACCCCCCACCTTGTCCGCCGGCCGGCCGGTACCTACGTAAAAGAAGTTCAGATCCATGGCCAACTCTGCCACGGAGTCGAGCTCAACCCGGGTACCAGCGACTGGGTGAGGGCGGTCATCGGCAGAGACTGCAAAGTTATGGCCCTTCCACCATTCAATGACCGCCGCGTAGACCCGCGCTTCGCTCCCAAAGGCCAACTCATCGCCTTTACCGACGGCTTCCAGCTCATGGTCATGAACCAGGCTTCAGTGACCGACTTCAACACTCGTCTGGCCACCCAAGGTATCGATTCTGTCACCATGGATCATTTCCGGTCCAATCTGGTCATTAGCGGTCTTGGTCCCTACCAAGAAGACGGTCTGCTGGGTCGAACCTTCCAGGTCGTCAGCCCCCGCAGTCGCCGCCGAGGCGTCCATGTCAAGTTCGTCAAGTTCAACGCCCGCTGCACCACCATCAACAACCGCTTCGACGCGTCGCGAACCTCCGTCACGCCCGACCCGAGGATCCTAAGGTCCCTCGGCTCCTATCGGACCATGAATGAGCCTACCACCGGCAAGCGAGGCATCATGCTCGGGGTTAACGCCCTCGTCTATCTGTCCGATCATCGCGATCCCATCGAAGTCGGCGACTACCTGGTACCGCTGCAGGCAAGCCGGGCATAATACGGCTCTGGCCCGCAAAGACCCCCTGTCTTTGCGGGCCATCATCATCTAAAAGCCTGCGCGCCTCCAGACTCTCGCTCTGTCAGTCTTGTAAACTTGGCAATAATAGTATTTAATAAAACAGCCAATGGCCCCTTCCTGCTTCAATGGGAGAGATAATGACGTATCACACGTTTGATCCGAGGGTACTTGAGAAATACGATATGTGGGTAACCGCAGCCGTTCAAGGCAGTCTCCTGCATCACGCCGGCCCCTACACGCCTCGACGCGTTGAGGAACTGGCCCGGGCCAGCGGACTAACGCCAGCACGTATCGAGGAGCTTCTGACTGCTGATGGTGCACCACCTAACATTTCCGAGCTGGCAGCCTTGGCCGTCGCATTCGGGGTTTCGATCCGAGACTTCTTTACCACATCATATCTCTAGATCGTTAGATCGGGGCCTTGGATTTATTCCGGGACCCCGCTCATAATATATGCGCTCCTCAACCTGACCGCCGACTGCGCCATCAAGCTAATCGACGCAGCCCAGCTTGCTCCCCCGCCCGCGCCCAGGAGCTTGACGTCCCATCTTGACAGCGACTCTATCACGAAGCTCTTGCCAAAGACATCATTTAGTATTTAAATAGCTTAGTCCCATCTCTCCATGCATAGGAGCAACAGGTATGTCTAGTCACGTCACAAGCCCCGCAAAGCGGGCGGCGTATACTCCGCTCGTACACAGTTCTGTCCATTCTTCCATCAGCTACTATTTTAGGCGAAGCGGGGAAAACATTATTGCCTTGGCGGGCGCTACCGGCCTCTCAACCCAGCGCCTGTCTCAGCTGCTAAGCGACCCCGCAGCTGACGCCACCTTGAGCGAGCTGACCGCCCTAGCGGTCGCCTTCGACGTCATGGTCAGAGACTTTTTCCGCTCTACTCCGTAGCCGCGTCCACCCACTGGGCTCCAGATCGCTTCTGGAGCCCGTTTCCTTTTTGGCCGCTCCTACCCAAAACCATCCTCCCGTGCTACCATGGCCCTTGTTAACGAGTCGCATCCCGCCATGGCCAATAAGTTCTACGTCACCACTGCCTCCGCCTATACCAACGCCGGTCCCCACATCGGCTACGCCATGGAACTTATACTCGGTGACGTCTTAGCTCGCTACCACCGCCAGAAGGGCGACGAAGTCTGGTACGTTACCGGCACCGACGAGCACGGCACCAAAATCAAACGCGCCGCCGATGCCGCGGGCATTGCTCCCAAAACTTTCACCGACCAGGTCAGCCAACTCTTTCGCGACCTAGCCCCGGCCCTCACCGTCGCCACCGATCAATTCGTTCGCTCCACCGACCCTGCCCACGAAAAAGCTGCCCAAAAGCTCTGGAAAGCCTGCGCCCATGACATCTACAAGGCCAAGTACGAGGGCTATTACTGTGTTGGGTGCGAGACCTTCTACACCGAGCTCGACGTCCCGGACCACGTCTGCCCCATCCACAAAACTCCGCTCGAAAAAGTCGCCGAGGAAAATTATTTCTTCAAACTCAGCGCCTACACCGATCAACTAAAAGCCCTCATCTCCTCCGACAAACTCTACATTCGCCCCCAATCGCGCAAAAACGAAATCCTAGCCCTGCTCGACCGCGGTCTCGACGACATTTCCATCTCCCGTGACAAAAAACAACTTACCTGGGGTGTTCCCGTCCCCGGCGACCCCGACCAAGTCATGTACGTCTGGTTCGACGCCCTGGGCTTTTACATCTCCGCCCTCGACTACCCCGACGGCGACAAATTCAAGAAATTCTGGCCAGCCAACGTTCAGATCGTGGGCAAAGACATCCTTCGTCACCACGCCGCCATCTGGCCGGCCATGCTGCTATCGGCCGGCCTGCCCCCCGAGCAAAGCCTCTACGCCCACGGCTTCATTACCTCCGGCGGCCACAAAATGTCCAAGTCCCTCGGCAACGTCGTCGGTCCCCACGACGTCATCGCCAAATACGGCGTCGACGCGCTCCGTTACTACCTCCTGGCCAAAATCCCGTCCGACGCCGACGGTGACTTTACCTGGGAACGCATGGACCTCTCATACAACGTCGACCTGGCCAACGACCTCGGCAACCTGGTCCAGCGCGTAGCCGTCATGTTCACCAAGTACTTTGACGGTAAACTCGGCCCGCTGCCCCCCCACTCCCACGACATCACACCCTTCGAACAAGCCATGGCCGATCTGCGTTTCGACCGCGCCCTCTCCGAAATCTGGGAGCTCATCCGCGGTCTCAACCAATACCTCGAAGAAGAAAAACCCTGGCAGCTGGCCAAAACCGATCAAACCCAATTGGCTCAAGTCCTCCACCACGCCGCCTCCGACTTGGTCCAAATCGCCACCCTCCTCATGCCCTTCCTCCCCACCACCGCCGGCCGTATCGCCGCCACCTTCGCCGAAGGCCAGATCCACCCCGAGGTCGGCCTGCTATTTCCCAGGTCCGACGCCCCGGCCGATCCCACCGCCAAACAACCCGCCGAATAGGCGCCGTGCGTGACCACTAAAACCGCCAAGCAACCCGTCCTCGCCCGACTTTCACTAAGAGCAATTCATCCGGTCAGAGCCGGCATTACAATCGCTTCCTTGAACTCTAAAGCGAAGAGCAGCGGCCGGAGTCATTGTGTACCCTGCACAAAGCCCAAAATCCCCGACCAGTTGACTCACGGCGACCAGCCCGTTACCCTAACCGCATGCAGACCATATCTGTCGTACTCGTCCGAAGCTTCACCCAAGACCCGGTCCAGGGCAACCCCACCGGGGTGGTGCTGGATGCAGACCGCCTCACGTCTGCTCAAATGCAAGCCGTGGCGACCGAACTCGGCTTTGCCGAAACCGCCTTCGTCCTCGGGGCAGACCCAGCCGCGGCCGATTACCGCACCCGGTTTTTCTCGCCGATCCGGGAAGTCAATTTCTGCGGGTATGCCACATTGGCCACCTTCTTTGTGCTGTGGTCCCTCCATCGGCTGGCACCAGGTCCCGATCCCGCCGTCCTCACCGCCCGCCAGCAAACCGCCCTTGGCGTCATGCCGGTCCGCGGCCTGCCTGACGGCTCCGTGGTCATGACTCAGCAGCCGCCGCGGTTTTGGCTGCCCGAGCTCGACCGCGCGCGCATCGCCCGCAACCTCGGCCTCACCGAAGCCGATCTGCTGGATTGTCCCATTCAAACAGTCTCCACCGGCACTCCCAAGCTCATGGTGCCGCTGGTATCGCTCAACGCCTTGCGGCGGGTCGACCCCCTGCTCAATGCCCTGGTAGTCTACGATGAAACCACCGGCAATCAAGGCATCTACCCTTTCACTCTCGATACCGACACCCTGGGCATTCACGCCCACGCCCGTCACTTCAATCCCCTCAGCGATCCCAACGAAGATCCTGTCACTGGCGTGGCGGCCGGCGCGCTCGTCGCCTATCTCCAGGCTCATGGCCTCGTCAGGCGCAGCCGCATTGTCGTCGAACAGGGCCACGGCCTAGGCAAAAGCGGCCGCATGACCGCCCAATACCGGGGCGGCCAAGTCACCGTTGGCGGCCACGCCGTCATTGTGGGCCGGCAAGATATCGCTGTTCCATAGCAGTAGCAAAGCTCTGTCGAGAGGGGAAATACTTCCTCTCGACGGAGCTTAAAAACTAAGCTTTAAAGCCGGTCTTTGCAATCAAATCGATACCCATCCCTCCCAAGGCCAAATAAAAAAAGCTCCTCACCGACCCAGGTCGAAAGAAGAGCTAGGTGCAGACTACCTTCTGCGCAAATACCGTTCGCCTGCCCGCTGCAGACGGGCAACCACCTCGTCGTCGTTTTCTAGTACAATCACTCGTACACGACTCATCCTCCAGCCGGGCTGACTCTGGGCTAAGGCTAGAGTCTCGACCAGTGACTCATACGGGTCTTCTCCTGGTCGAGGCCTGCCCATTCGTGGCACGGTCAAGCTAAGTTCTCCTACGCCCCGGCTACAGGCCAATGCAAAAACAGGCTGCAGCAAATCAGCCAGTGGCCGCTGGAGTTCATCTACCACGAACAGTACCCGTCGGAACGGTACATGTGGGTAGTCGGTGGTCAAGAAAGTCGCTCCATCCCGCGGCTCCAGGTGCCGCAAGTCTCGATGGAACCTGGAGGCGTATTGTTGCATAACATACGGCCCCGACCAATCATCCGTCTGTCCATCCGGTCGAATCACGAGCAACAGCGCATCGGCTCGCGTAGTAAGAAAGTTGCCTCGCTGGTACTGCACCACCTCAATCACGCGCATTCACCCTTCAAACCACCAACAAGACCTGCCCATTATACAAGCCCAACACGATAATCCGTCAATAATCTATAATACTCACATGCTAATCGATACCCACTC
>CAYOOH010000010.1:0-15992 GCA_964405545.1 uncultured Candidatus Saccharimonadales bacterium
CCCCGCGAGACGGTCGCCAGCCAATAAAAACGACGAGGCCGATGTCGATCCCCAGCATGCCCAGGATCATGAAGATAAGGTCGGCATGCGGATTAGACGTCACAGCGCAGCGAGCGGTTGGATCGCTAAGCACACAGGAAGCTTGAGGCTGGTCTAACAGGCCGATGTACCAGCGGACTCCGGCCGCGCTTGCTAGAAGAGCTCCGCCCGCTATACCAACCAGACCATAGAACCGACGAGCGGGCGAGTTGTCTTGCTTAGCCAATAGTCTTGGCGACGTTAAGGACTTGTTCTACAAGGCGATTGGAGTAGCCCCATTCGTTGTCATACCAAGCCACGACTTTGAGCAGGTTGCCGCCGACAACATTGGTGAGAGCCAGATCAACAATGCCAGAATGAGGATTGCCGATGAAGTCGCTGGAGACGAGCGGCTCGTCGGTGACATCGAGGATGCCTTGGAAGCGAGGCTCTTTGGCGGCGGCGGTCAGGGCGGCGTTGACGGCCTCGATGGTGACGTCTTTTGTGGTGACGAAGGTGAAATCGGAGATGGAAACCACAGGAGTGGGGACGCGAATGCTAAGGCCGTCGAACTTACCTTTTAGGGCCGGGAAGGCTTTGGCGGCGGCAGTGGCGGCGCCGGTCGAAGTCGGGACGATGTTCTCGGCGGCGTTGCGGCCTTCGCGAACGTCTTTGGACGGCGCGTCCTGGAGGGACTGGCTTGCGGTATAGGAGTGGACGGTGGTCATCATGGCTTTTTCGATGCCAAAGTGCTGCTCGATGACGACAGCCACGGGGGTGATGCAGTTGGTGGTGCAGGAGGCGTTGGAGATGACGGTGTGCTCGGCGCCGATGTCACCTTCGTTGACGCCGATGACAAAGGTGCCGACGCCCTCGCCTTTGGCCGGGCCGGAGATAACAACGCGCTGAGCCCCGGCCTTGAGGTGGAGCGAGGCGTCTTCGACCTTGGTGAAACGGCCGGTGGATTCGATGACGATGTCGACTTCCATATCTTTCCAGGGCAGAGCGGCCGGGTCTTTTTCGGCTAGGATACGGATTTTTTTGCCGGCGACGATGAGGTTTTGGTCGTCGTGGCTGACGTCTTGGTGGTAGGTGCCGTAATTGGAATCGTGCTTGAGCAGGTAAGCCAGTGTTGCGGTGTCGGTTAGGTCGTTAATTGCCACGATGTCGAGCTCGGGGTGGTCGAGAGCGATTTTAAAGGCATTGCGACCGATGCGGCCGAAGCCGTTGATGGCAACTTTGTAACTCATAGTGTAGTAGTACCCGATTATTAATTCTACGATATAAGCTTTAGGGGTTTGGGGCAAGGTGCGATTGACCAATTGGGGGCGAGAGCCGAAAGGGGTGAGGTGTGAGTGGTGATATGGGTGGCGGCGCGGATGATGAGGCTAGGGGAAAAATCGCCTAAGCCGCAAAGCTTATAAAAAATACCGCCCGGATCAAGAGCGCTGAGGCTTGCTTGATCCGGGCGTAATGGTGGTGGGTCACCAGGGGAAGTGGGAGCTACCGAGATTCCAGCCGATGAGGCTGACGAACGCCAGCAGAGCCAGGATGACTCCGATGACTACCCGAGGCGTCCCCTGGGTGTCGCGACTACGAGGGTTGGGGGGAGGGACGGCGGGCTGAGATTGTGTCGAACGCCGACGAGGGCGGATCTTCATGGTGGTTGCCTCTCCTTTAGAAGACGGTATTGAGAAGACCGTACCAGGACTCGAGTGCCTTGCTGACGAACAGGAAAAAGTCGCCGGCGATAAATAGCGCCACCGCAAACCCCAGGCACCAGCCCAGGCCGGAGCGCAACGTCTTGCTCTTGAAGAGGAAGGTGAAGGCGCAGATCAAGGCCACAAACAGCGCGATACCACCGACTGTCAACGGCCAGCCACTATTGCGGACGCCATTGACAACCTCGGAGCTGACGCCGGTGCCGATGCCGAGCAACTGGGCGATGAACTTCTGGGTGGCGGCGGCCGCCACGGCGGTCGTAAACAGCAGGAGGCTGATGACGCCTACGGCAACAGAAGCGCCAGGATGAGGTTTGCGGTCCGTCCCGGGCTTGGGATTGCGCAGGTTGATGGACCAGGTGGCCAGGGCAAGGGCGATAGCGCTCAGGACAGCTGCGGTTTGAACCCAGCCGGGCAGGTTGATCAGATCGGTGT
Source organism: uncultured Candidatus Saccharimonadales bacterium (assembly GCA_964405545.1). Taxonomy (GTDB): domain Bacteria; phylum Patescibacteriota; class Saccharimonadia; order UBA4664; family UBA4664; genus CAYOOH01. The sequence goes on from CAYOOH010000010.1 coordinate 2,175, forward strand.
TGGGGGCGGGAGCCACCAGAAGTACATGCACGCTCTACCTCTTTTCGGTCGGGGGCGGGAGGTACACTGGGTAATGATACCGATGAGGAAGCCAAGATTCAATGAGCGGCCCCGAATTGGGGCCGGGGAGACTCCAACCCGGGCGCGGGGCAATCGATCCGGGCAGTGATGGAGGCGGGTTTACGCGACCACGTTATCGAAGAAGTCGCCGAAGCCTGTCGCGATCGACAGGAGGCTGTAGCCGATTGCAGTGAGAACGGCCTTGGCTTGGGCTGGCCAGAATGCCACAAAGATGATCAGGACAGTGCCAAATAGATAAAGAAGGACCTTTTTGATCATCTCGAACTCCTTATGCGACGGGCCGATCTGGAGATCAGGAAGGCAACGAAGCCCCAAGTGAGGACTTTCTTGACCATACTGCACTCCAGGGATCGAGGTGCGACCAGATTTTGGTCTTGTGTATAATTACTGTTTTGGAGTTATTTGTCAAGGCTGAACGGCGCGGATTAGTTCGGCGCGGCGCGGTCGGAGCGGCCGTTTTCCAGATAGACGGGTACGCCGGCATCGTAGGCCTGGAAGAGTGACTGCAGGCGGTCGGACAGCCAGCCCGGGACCAGCTCGGCGGCCTGAACCCGGGTAACCCAGCGGTAGTCGGTGGCTTCGAGCGGGTCGAGCTTGAGGAGAGTGGCACGATCGGGCGGAATGGTGGCGACAAAGGTAAAGACCAGGTTGCCGTTGGGGGTTTTGCGGTTAAAGAAATCGACGGCGATGAGGCGAAGGTCGGCGGCCGGAAGATCTAAGCCGACTTCTTCGCGCAGCTCGCGAATGGCCGCGGCCCGGGGCGACTCTTCGCCGTCGGTCATGCCGACCGGATATTCCCAGCCGCCGCGCCAGCGGTGTTTGATGAGGAGAACGCGGCCTTCTCGGTCAAAGATAAGGGCGCCGGCCGCCACCCATTTGGAGCCGTAGATGAGGCGCCAAATGCTGCGGCCGCGGTATTTGGGCAGGTATTTGAGGCGCTTGAGACTGCGAAGCATGGTGTTTTTGCGGAGGAGATGCCCAGAGCGAGCTAGAGTCGCTGAGGGTAAGTCTCTCCCCTACTCCCCTACCACCACTTGTCGGCTTGGGCGCGATCGGAGCAGGCGGCGATGACTTTCCAAGCCTCGTCCGGACCAACGATGCCGCGGACAACGGTGCCGCCTTTTTTGAGATCTTTGTAGTGGGCGAAGTGATGGGTGATTTGTTTTTTCCACTGCTCGCCGAGTTGGTCGACGTGGGTGATTTCGCCCAGGTTGCGGTCGTCCATTGGTACGCAGATGATTTTGTGGTCGTTCTCGCCGTCGTCTTCGAAATCAACCATGCCGATGACGCGGGTTTGCTCGATAACGAGGCCCATGGGCAGAGGCTCTTGGGTAATAATGAGAGCGTCGAGCTCATCGCCGTCCTCGTCCAGGGTCTGGGGAATAAATCCGTAATTAACGGGTTTGGCAAAGATTTTGGGTTCGACCCGGTCAAGAGCGAAGAGGGCGTCGTGACGGCGCCATTCGATCTTGAGAGTGGAGCCTTGAGGAATTTCGATAACAGTGGTGACGTATTGGTTGGTTTTGCCGAAGGCAAGGGTATTAAAGGGGTAGCCCATGGGTATCCTTAAGGTCAATGTTGCTTAATGACATTTTACTTTATATCGGAAATTTGGCTAGGACAAGGGCGAGCCGAGGTGCCGGCAAGCTATGGCTGGGTGGCGGCGGATCCGTCGTCGGCGCAGTTGTCGGGACTACTGCTCCCATCGGGTCCGGTGGAGCACCCCAAGACCTGGCCGCCTGGCGGAGGCGAGGGAACGGGGTCGCCGCCGGGTAATTGGTCGGGCGGCAGTTGGGCGATGGGCTGATCGGGCAAGTTGGGATCCGGCGACGGCTGCGGGCTGGGGGCAGGAGCGGAGACTGGTGTAATATGCAGCAACTGGGGCAGTATGTGGACAAGCGACGAACGGCGCCTGACAGCCTTGGCGCGAACCGCGATGGGTCGGGACGGCCGAGTGGTGACTGCGTCTTGGACAGCCGGTACTGGCAGGGGGGAGGCCAGCGGCGTAGGCGTGGCCAGGGGCCGGGCGATTTGGGCGCGGGTGGGAGTGGATTGGTTGGTGCTTGCCGAGTGCTGGAGCTGAGCCACCACGCGGCCGCCGGTAACGAGGAGGCTGACAAGAGCGATCAACATGACGGCTAGAAGGGCCTTGGGCATGTAACGGCCGAGGAAATCACGACGCAGCCTGACGGCCCGCCGAATGCGCTCGAGGTCGGTATCGATGAGGTGACTCGCGAGTTGGCCAACGGGAACGCGGAGATTGCGGCCGTCCTTGAACAGGAGCAGGACGGTTTGGTCGGTTTCGATGCTGTAGTTGGCTAGCTCGCTCATGTTCACACTCAGTAGTAGTATTTACTATACCACTCATGCTTATTTGCGAAATTTGGCGGTTATTCTAGTTTTGAGCCAGTCCGGTAGGTAATCTTTTAGGCCTCGTCGGTCAGGCGACGCTGGAGGTAGCGGCGAAAGTCGGGCGCCAGCTTGTCGTTGGCCAGAGCCATATCAACGATGCACTCGAGATATTTTTGTTTGTTGCCGGTGTCGTGCCAGGTACCGTCAAGGACTTTGCCGTAGACCTGGCCGGTCCGGGCCAGCTGGCCGATGGCGTTGGACAGATAGATTTCGCCGTCGGTGTGAGGCTGGGATTCTTCGAGCTGACGGAGAATGTCGGGCGTAAGCACGTAGCCGCCGACGGAGCCATAGTGAGAGGGGGCATGGTCGGGACCGGGTTTTTCGATGAGGTCATTGAGTTTAAGTAAGCCGTTGTCCAACTCGGTTTCGATGCTTGGCACGCCATAGCTTTTGGTTTGGTCGGGTGTGATGGGTATAAGCGAGATAACAGGGGCCTGCAGGCGGTCGTAGGCTTCGACTAATTGGACGGCGCGCGGCCTAGGACCGGTAAAAACCTCGTCGGCCCACAAGACCAGGAATGGCTCGTCGGGTCCGAGCAAGTGTTTGGCATTGAGGATGGGGACACCGTTCCCACTGTAGAGCGGTTTTTGACGAATGTAGACAAAGTTGGCCAGCTCAGCGATGCGGCGCAGCTCGTCGGCTACTTCGGATTTGCCATCGCGATCAAGCTTGGCCTCGAGCTCGTACTGGTGGTCGAAGTGATCTTCGATCGAGCGCTTGTGGGCGCCGGTGACAATGATGATGTCGGTGACGCCGGCTGCCACGGCTTCTTCGACTACGTACTGGATGATGGGCTTGTCGATGACGGGTAGCATTTCCTTGGGCATGGCCTTGGTCTGAGGTAAGAAACGGGTGCCGAGTCCGGCAGCGGGAATGATGGCCTTGGTGATTTTGCGGGAAGTGTGACTAGACATGAGAGGATCCTTTCCATCGGTAGTGTACATGGACGAGAACGAGATGACCACTGGCGTTTTAGAGGTAACTTAGAGCTGGTGGCGGATGACGATTGAGCTAGATTCGGCCAGGCGAGCTAGGCGGCTGCGCTCGTGCCATTCGGCGGGCAAGATGCGGTGAGCCGACTGGAGATCGACCTCGAATTGGTGGTCGAGTTGGTCCACGATGGCCGGGTCTACAACCGAGACATTCAGCTCATCGTTATGGATGAGGGATCGGGCGTCGAGGTTGGTGGAGCCGATGGTGGCCCAGGCGTGGTCGGCGGTGAGGATTTTGGCATGGAGCATGGTTTTTTGATACTCGTAGAGTTTGACGCCTGAGGCCATGAGCTCGGCATAAGAGGCCCGGCCGGCCAAAACGGTTAGCCAATGGTCGGTCTGGGCGCCATTGGTAAGAATGCGAACGTCAACGCCTCGCCGACTAGCCCTGGCCAGGGCCTGGATAACGGCTTGATTGGGAACAAAGTAAGCGGTAGTAATCCAGAGGCGGGTCTGGGCGGCGCCAAAGACGGCAAATAGGAGGCGTTGGATGGCGGTGGGCTGGGAAGTGCCGGCGGTACTGACGGTGGTATGGATATCAATGGTTGGTCCGGCGATGGGTCCGCTGGGCTGGGGCGGCGGGAGCGGGCGACCGGTAGCCTCGCGCCAGTTCTCGGCAAAACCGGCGTGAAGGTCGAGGCAGGCCGGCCCCAGGATGGCGCAGTGGGTCTCGCGCCAATGCCGGCCGTCTTGGGCGTTGCCGAGCCAGACATCGGCGATACCGACGCCGCCAGTAAACCCGATCCGGTCGTCGACTAGGAGGATCTTGCGATGGGTCCGATTGTTGAATTTGCGCAGGGAGGGCAGGTGACCGGGCCGAAACCAGCCGACCTGGACACCAGCCCGCTCAAGGCGCCAGACGAGCCGAGAGCTCATGGTGGCGGCGCCGACGGCGTCCACTAAGAGCCGTACTTGGACGCCGGCTTTGGCTCGCTCACAGAGGGCATCGGCGAATTGATTGGCGATGCTCGAGCGCCAGAAGACGTAGGTGAGAAAATTGATACTGGACTGCGCACCCTTAATAGCCTCGAGCATAGCGGCAAAGATTTGGTCGCCGTTTTGGAGCAGGGTGAGGCGATTGCCGGGGCGGAACGGACTGCCGGTGGCGTGCTCGACGAGGGAGGGGTAGGGATTGGGAGCCATGATGGTATTGTACACGCCAGCCAGAGGAGCCGGGTAGACTAGACCTAGCCGCAGGTGGTGTCGACTTGGTTGTCGTTAATGAGTTGCCGCATCCAGCCGAGGGTATCGTTTAGACTATGCAGCATGGTGTCGTAGTGCGTTGTGCTGGGGTAGATGTGGAGCTGGACTGGACCGGTGCTGGACCGACACATGGCCGGCACCAGGGCCTGCTGCTGACTAGGGAGGACAACGTTGTCTTGTTCACCTTGGTTGATGCGTTTGGCACTGGGGGTGGAGGGGGCGCCGACTTCGTTGAGCTCGAGATCACGGTTTAGGACGGGATATTGGGTGGCAAGCTGATTGGAGGCTAGACTCGACAGGAACTCAGGCGTATAGACACCGGTGGCAGAATGACCCCAATGCGGCAAGACGGTGTCAATGCAGTGGACGGCAATATCGGCGGCGAGGCTTTGTTCCCAGTGGGGCAGGATAACAGAGCCGTAGTCGGTTCGATAGTAGTCACGGTAGCTGTAGAGGACATAGGGGCCAAACCAGTTGATGTTGGCCCCATGGATAACGTCGGTGAGGGTCTGGCGAACACTTAAGACGGGGCCAAAACCAACGACGCCGGTGGGTCGGACATCTGGCGCGTAAGCGGCGGCGATTTTGTCGGCCCAAAAGGCGGCATGGCCACCCTGGGAGTAGCCGCCCAGGAAGACACGGTCGGACAAGCGGTCGGCCGACTCGGGCAGCTTGCGCAAGGCCCGAACGCTGTCGAGGACGGCTCGACCTTCGAGCTCGCCAACCATGTAGTGGTGGATGCGGGTGGGGTCGCGCATGCCCTCGTAGTCGGTGATGACGGCAGCAAAGCCTTGGGCGGCATAGGCGGCCATGTGGGAGTCATAGTTGGCCCAGTTGGCCTTGGCCGGCTGCTCGAGGCTGGGGGCGCAGACGTCACTGATGCCCGTCGTACCGGGCGCAAATGCAAAGATGGGCAGATTGTTTTGGGGGGCGGCTGGCAGGTAGGCCCGGCCGTAGACGGTGATTTGCTCACCCCCCGGCATCTCGGACCGGTAGTGGAAGGTAACTTTGGTAATGCCGGGCGGCGAAGGCGGGGCAGAGGCACCGTAATTTTGTTTGATGAGAGCGGCGGTTTGGGCCGAGTTCATGACCTGGACACTATCTTGACCAAGTACGTCCCCGGGGCCGACCGATGGCGTGGGAGCGAGGCCGAGGGTGGTGAGAATGGTGGGGGTATCGCCATGCCAGAAGAGATAGGTGGTAATAAAAACCGCCAAGGAGGCCAAGAACAGCAGAATGCCACGGTAGTTGCGGCCGGGACGTCGATTGTAGGTGTAGCTGCTCATGGTCTTGGCTCGTTTCATGTTGTTACTTGAAAGGTTAGTAGGTCCATGTCGATGCCGTCAATGAGACTACGGCCGGCAAACTTAAAACCTTGGCGTTCATAGTAGCGGCGATGGTCGTGGGTGGCGATGGAGATGGTGCGGGCGCCTTTGTCGGTCAGGGCTTTGAGCATGCGCGACAGGAGGCTGAGGCCGATGTTGGCGCCACGATGGTCGGGGTCGACGTAGAGCCAGTAGATTTGGGCCGGCCCGGTGGCCGGGACTGCCCCCAAGCAATAGCCGATCAGGTGGCCACCGGCCTTGGCCACCAGGACGACCCGACGAGTGTCGAGGGCGGCACGAGCTAGCTTGGCGATGGTATGGTCGGCTATAACCCGACGCCGGGTGGCTTGGGAGAAGTAGGTAAAATGAGCATCGACGGCGTGAGCAAAGAGGCGATGGACAGCGGGCAGTGACAGGATACTCGCAGGGGTAATGGTAATGCGGCTCAAACGGTGGTCTCCTTAGCTTCTATGGTAACAAATTGCAGGCTGATTCGGGTAGCAATTGACGATCAAGGATTTGCGTGGGATCCTAAGCGGGTCGTGTTAGCCGCCACCAAGGAGTGGAGCTTAGTGTGACCACGGTCCAAATGCCAGCTACTGGCTTAGATATCTTTACCCGACTCTATAGGGTTCATCGTAGCCCGGTTTTGGAGCAGTCGGTCTACATGACCCTAGAACAACAACTACACGGCAGGGAGGTTACGGTAGCCGAATTGATTGATATCGTCGCGTCAGCGCTGGCCCCGATGAAGACGCGGCGGCTTCGACTGCCCCCTGATTTAACTCTGCAGTTGGTTCTTGGCCTCGTGGACAACAACCCAGAGGCCCGAGCCGAGGCAGAGCGCCAACTGACTGAGCGATAGCATACGTACCCCGTTGATCTTTTGATCAGCGGGGATTACTTTTTGGCTGGGACGCAGAGGACCGAGGGCTCGCGAGGTTGGCCAAGATTTTCTGATGGGGCGGGAAGATATTGTCGGGTAGCTGGCGGAGCGAGAACCAGCGCCATTCGGCACAGGCCTCGGGCTCGCGCAGCTGGGGCTCTTGGTCGCCGATGTCGGCGGCAAAGGTCAGGTGAATGTAATGGCTGCGCTTATCGGGATCGAGGTCGTCGGTGAGAGCGAGCAGGCTGAGGTTGACGGGATCAACTAACAGGCCGGTTTCTTCGGCAAGCTCGCGGGCAACGGTGGCATCGGCCCGAGACATGAACTCGAGGTGGCCACCCGGCAAGGCCCAGGTGCCGGCGCCAAAGACATTTTTGCGCAGTCCGAGTAATAGCTGCCCGCGACGAACGATGTAGGCTTCGCACCCAATGTTGGCGGTGCGCTGACCGGCGACGGACTGGAGGTTGCGAATTTGGTCAGTAAACTCGATTGGGTATTTGACCTGAAGCAGAGCGGCGGCATCGCTGGGCTCGTACCAATGGTAGTCGGTGTGTTCGTGGCTAAGGCGGATGGTTGCGGAGTCGGCGACGGGGCAGATGTAGATAGACAAAATGAGGCCAACATCGGGGTCGGTGAGCGGGCCGGAGTGCGAGTTGGGGTGTGGTTGCGAGTCGGTACCGTGCGAGCCAAGCGGAATGCGGATGTTTGAGAGTACCATGGCGAACGGTTCGGGTTGGCCGCTGAGATCGAGGCCGGTTTCTTCGGCTACTTCGCGAGCGAGAGCGGTGGCTGGTGCTTCGCCGCGGTGGATGCGGCCGCCAGGTATGTCCCAGTAGGGGTCGCGGTTGTTCCTGAGGTGGTTGGGGTCAACTTTGAGGAGGAGGATTTGGCCTAGGGAGTTGCGGATAAGGGCTTTTAAGCCGAGGTGGAAGGTGTCTTCGGTGGCGTGGGGCATGCGGTCCTCGAAATTAGTAATTTGTATTATGACGGAATTTTTGGGGTATAGTTGGGATTAAAGGTTTTTTGATGGCTGAATCCTCGAACCGACAGAGTCACTTTGTACCGCTCAATCTCCTGCACATCCTGAACGACGGATTTCAGGCCAGTTTTGTGTTGTTGCTGCCGTTCGTGGCTCGGGCGCAGGACTTGAGTCTGACCGAGGTCGGATCGCTGGGTACGGTGCTTAATATAGCCAGCGTGGTGCTGGCGCTACCGGCCGGATTTATTGCGGCCAAGGTGGGGGGCCTGCGAACACTGGTGGCGGCGCTGGTGGTGTACGGCCTGGGTTTTTTGGGCGCCGGGGTGTTTGGGCAGTATGCACTGTTGCTTTTGATGTTTGGGTTGGGCGGGATCGGACTGGGAATGTTCCACCCGATTGCTTTTTCGCTGATTGCCAAATGGGCGCCCAAGGAGCGGCGGGGCCGGCTGATGGGCAATTTTACCGCTATTGGCGACGTGGGCCGGATCGGGATTTCGGCCGCTTTGTCGTTTGTGGTGGTGGCGATCGGCTGGCAGCAGACGGCCGTGCTGTATGGGGCGGTGGCGGTAGCGTTGGCGTTTGGATTCTACCGGTTCTTGAAGGCGCAGGGCGAAGGTTTGGCGGTTAAGGATCGGGTGGTCACACCGATGTCGCTGGGGCAGATTGTGCGTAACCGGCGGTATGTGCTGGCGATGTGTACGAGCGCGTTTGATGCATTTGCCAGCGCGTCGCTCTATGTGTTTTTGCCGTTTTTATTGCTGAAGCGCGGGGTTAGTCCGGCTTTTTTGGGGACGTTTACCGCAGCTTTTTTTGTGGGCAATTTCCTCGGCAAGACCTTGCTGGGGCGGTTTGTGGATCGGCTAGGCAACGTGCCGGTGTTTGTGGTGTCGGAATTGCTGATGGCGATGTTTATTTTTGTACTGGCTAATTCGACGCTGGTATGGCTGATCGTGGTCTGCTCGGTGGTGCTGGGGGCGTTTACGAAAGGAACAGTGCCGGTGATTCAGACGATGGTGACGGAGTCGGTCGAGCATCATGGCAATTTTGAAAAAGCCTTTGGGCTGGGAGCGCTGGTTACGAGTTGCGCTGTGACGGCCGCTCCTCTCTTGCTGGGAGTGGTGTCGGATAGGGCGGGTATCGTGACTGCGTTTAATGTCATGGCTGGTGTGGCGCTTATAGCAGTGGTGCCGGCGGTGGCGTTTGCGGTGGTTGGACGGCAGCGGCGGGCGAGTTGACGGGTGACGAACTAGTAGATATATTAACTACACAAATTGGCTTTGCCACCGCCCCTCGCATATGTTCTCTGCAGAGAACGCGAGGGGAAAACTATTTTAGTGGCCCACTAGGAGGATGAGTTTTTGTTTCAGCGCCGAGAAATCGCCGCGCTCTATCCAACCGCTTCGCCTTAGGAGACGTCTTGCATCAAAAGCCCTTACTTGAGAGAGGAGAGCCGTTTGATAGGCCGGAGAACGCTTGAAGACGTAATAGAAGCGACCGTTTTTGGGCGTCGTGGAAAGCGGTATTCCGAGAAAAAACTGGTCATTGAATTTTTGAATAACAACAACTGGACGCGAAAAGCTAATACTCTTGCCATCCTCTTCTGACCCTATATTGCAGCCGACGGCAGTCCACCAGACTTCCTGGGTGTTGTAGCTAGGTATATGTGGTCGATTATTTAATATTGCTTTTTGCGCACCCCATTGGCTGTAGTCTTTCGCTGCCATATCGTTATGATATGCGAACAATAACCGAACAAGCAAGCTAAAGGGATTTGGTGACGCCGGAGGATTAGACGAGGGTATATGAGGGTGTTAGAGCCCTTCCTCGGCTCGGGCGCGCTTGTGGCGGGCTTCGGTGCGGCGGGTGGCTTGGCGCTGGGCCAGGTGGTGGACTTCGTCCATTTCGGCGGTCAGATCCTGGATTTGGACGCCGTTTTTGTCGGCCAGGCGAACAAGGGTTTTCATGATGATGGAGATTTCGCGCTCGGCCTGGAGGTCGGTCTCGTAGTCGAGCTGGGAGCGAATCTCGGACTTTTCGCCGGCCCGGTTTTGACTAATCATGACAAAGGTGGAGAGAAAGATGGCTTCGAGCGAGACAATCATAGTAAGGAGGCCGAAAGGGAAGGTGTCAAAACGGTAGTGCGGGCCAAAGAGGCCGACGCCGGCCGCGATCCAGAAACCAAACCAGAGGGCATGAAAGTAGACAAACTTCATGTTGCCGGCAAATTTGGTAATGCCGTCGGCTAGACGATCTTCGACGTCACGCAGTTGCTTGATATAGGCGTTGGGGTTGATGAGAGCCATGTCGCTTTGTGCCTTGGTTATGCATCTAGTATAGCAAGCTGTTTTGTGGTTAGATGGGTCCGGTTATGTGTTTGTGGATCGAGTTTTGAGAGGTGTGAGGCTTGTGACCGAGTCACGCCAACCCATGACAAGGCGGGCCTTGTTGGAGGCCTGCAGCCAGCTGCACAATAGGCCAGTAACAGTAACTAGAATAGATGGGCTTAAGCTGACCGGAATGCTCGAAGGAACGGAGGGCGATTACGAAGGTAAGCGGGGACGAAAGCGATACGTGCCGACTTTTGTGTTTCTGGCCGTTTCGTCGGTCGAGGGAGCTAGTTATGGCGACCGTATTCCGGTAGGGAGTATCGCCTCCATCGTGGCGGCCCGCACCTAGCACCTTTGATTGCATGTTTTTTGAGCGTTTCGGTCTTCTTGGACCGGAACGCTGTTTTTTTGGGGATTGTTTTTGCGCCGGCAAGTTTGCGAGTGTCAGAGCGCTTGCGAACAGGACGCCGAGCCGCTATAGTGGCAGAGTGATTATCGCTTACTCCAAGCCGTTTTATGGTGCAATGATGCACATGATGCGCTCCGCCCGGGCGGAGGTTTTGGCGTAACGTAAGCGTACATCACACTACGTCCCAGCCGGCCTCCGCAGCGTGCGGAGGTTTTTTGATATCTGTTAAGGAGAGGCGCAATGCCACTGCTGCAGCATCCGTTGACAAGTGTAACGTATTTTACCGACTGTGTGGCCGATGAGACCGATAAGGGCGACGCTCATGCGCGCATGGCGGTGGCGGTCGGCCGCGAGATGGGACTCTCGACGGTAACCTTTGTGGATGTGAGTTATCCCGGCGATGGATTTGATGTCGCGATGACGCTCGTGGGGGTGGTGGCGGCCAACCAGCCGACTTCGCTTCGGCGGTCCAAGGGCTATACGGTAGTTCTTAACAATTCGGCGCCGCGCCGAGAGACGCAAGGTTCGGAGTCCAATGGCCGCAAGGTTTGTGCCGTGGTGGCCGAAGGCAACACGTTGATTGTGTCAACGTTCTCGGGCGGTTTTTTTGAGCTGGCGCATAGGCTGGGCCTGGTGCAATCGGTGATGATGTTTGAGACCGAGGAAGTGCTGGGCTGGGCCGCCAAGGAGAGCCTGCTGACCGAGGCGGAGGCGGAGTCTATGGCAGATGATCAGTTCCGCGGTGCGCGGTATATCCCGTGGCTGGCCGGACTTTTGATTGAGCAGCTGACAGCCGGGGTGGTTGAGCTACCACACGAATGGTTTGATTTGGGCGAGCGGCCCAAGCCCCGAGGGTTGGTTGCTCGCCTGGATAGCCAGAAGTTCGGGCCGAATGTTTACTTGGACGTACTGGCCGATGAACTAGCGGTTGACTGGGGGTCTGGCTATGGCCGGCTGCAACTGCGAACCGGACAGCTGATTCGGTGTTACGGCCGGCTGGCCGATATTCCGCCCGGGCAGCTGGGGGCGGTGCCAAGTAGCTCCGGTTTTGGGCCGCGGCGGTTTGTAATGCTGGCGATCCAGGGCGGCAGCGGCGCTCAGGAGTTGGCGCGCCTGCTGGGTGAGCCAATGGCAGTGGGCGTGCCGGTGCTGACACGAATTGGATAGTTGTTAGCGGCTTAGCCTCACCTGCATCTAGCGGGTGGGGCTTTTTCTCAACTCGTGTGGATCTGTTTTGAGTAGATTTTGGAATTTGTGGCGAAGTTTGTCGAGCTTGGGATTGATAATGATTTGGCAGTAGGCTTGGTCGGGATGGTTGGCGTAGTAGTTTTGGTGGTAGGTTTCGGCCGGGTAGAACGTATCGAGTGGCTTGATTTCGGTAACGATGGGGTTGGGCCAAAGCTTGGCGACGGCGGTACGGGAGGCTTGGGCCTCGGTTTGCTGGTGGCCGGTGGTGAGGATGATGGAGCGGTACTCGGTGCCAACGTCGTACTGCTGGCGGTTTTTGGTGGTGGGGTCGTGAAGGATCCAGAATATGTCGAGCAGGTCGGTGTAGGAGATGGTGTCGGGCTGAAAGGTGATCTGGACGACCTCAGCATGGCCGGTGCGGCCGCTGGCGACTTGGTCGTAGGTCGGATTCGGCGTGGTGCCACCGGCATAGCCGGAAACAACCTGTTGGACACCTTTTACTCGGCGGTAGGCGGCGTCGAGACACCAAAAGCAGCCGCCACCGACTACGGCGGTTTGGACGGGCGACGGGGAGCGAGTGTCAGGCATTGCTCCTAGTGTAGCAAGAAATTATGAGACGTACCTTAATGGAGGCTAGCGGCCAAGATGGGCGAGGCGATACTGTGAGTGCGCTTTTCTTGAGGATTCTTTTAAAGAAACAGCGAGCGCATATGCGGCCCGCTGCTAGATAGTGTTGAAGTCTCGACTATTAAGCACCTGCAGTACTCTTGCCAAAAGGAGCAAACTCCATTGGCGATTTTTTTATCGGGGCTCCACCTCAACTATCTAGCTTGAGTTTTAGCACAAGCGGTATGGGGGCGTCAATAGTGATTGTCGCAGCAAGCGAAAAAAGGCGTTGTAACGCAAAGCGGGTGACAGGATGAGAGCCCTGCCACCCGGAGAATGGTTTCTTACACCCACGACGCGTAACATTATACTGGTAGTTCGGCCGACCGCATAAAGATGTCTCGCTCGAGCGAATCAATGTGAAGCCCGAGCGCCCGGGCTTGGGCGCCCAACTCGCAGAGCGGCACCCACTGCGGACCGGCCGTTCGGATAAGTCCGAAGTGGAGTCGAACGCCGACTAAACCCTGTCCTGCAAATAGGGTCTCGATTTTGGCCATGTCCTGGAGCTGATGTTCGCGCTCTTGGTAGGGATCGGTGGTTTTGCGGTGATGGCGATAGCCGCCGCAGCCGTTGTGGAACAGCAACCACAGCTCCATGGTTTGGTGCAGGCGGTACAGCACGTGGGCTCGGTTAAGCATGGCTCGCATGAGGTGGTAATCGAGGCAGAGCTCGAGCGGCCCGCCGGGAACGGCCAGCACGTCAGCCCGATTGCTAAAGTGCTGTTGTGACCAGGCAGCCAAGAAGGCACCAAAATGGCCGTCGCTGCAGGTGTAAATGAGGTGCCGAATAGCAAGTCCGGCGGCGTGACTTCGGTCGAGATTGAGGTCGTCCGGCGTAAGGCCGAGCAGCCGGCGCAAATGGGCCGGAGCGTGCGAAGCAGCAGGCTCGCTCACCATCTTTCCCTTCGGGGACCAGTAGACTATGGAATTAGATGAACGGGCGAATTATAGCAACTTCCAAATGGGGTCATCAACTTATTTGTTGAGCTGGTGACCACCGAATTTGTTGCGCATGGCGGCGAGGAGTTTGGTAGCGAAGGTGGCTTGGCCTTTTTGGGAGGCTAGGCGAACATCGAAGGCGGCCTGGACGACGGGCAGGGGGATGTTGAGTTCGCGGGCGGTCTCGAGGGTCCAGCGGGTCTCGCCGGATTCGGCCACAAAGCCGTCGATGCCGTCAAGTGTGGGGTTTTCGCGCAGGGCGTCGCGGGATAATTCGGTGAGCCAGGAGGTGATGACGGAGTGGTGCTGCCAGATGTCGGCGGCGGCGGCCAGGTCGATGGCGCCGGGGTAGGCGCCTTCGTGAAGCAGGCGGAAGCCTTCGGCCAGAGACTCCATCATGCCGTACTCGATG
>CAYOOH010000010.1:16002-17517 GCA_964405545.1 uncultured Candidatus Saccharimonadales bacterium
TCGATGGCATTGTGGACCATTTTGACGTAATGGCCGGAGCCGGGAGCGCCAAAATGGTGCCAGGCGCCTTCGGGTTGGGTCAGGCTGTCGAGGGCGGGGGTGAGGGTCTTGATGGCCGCGTCAGGGCCGCCGACCATAATGGAGAAGCCGTTTTGGTAGCCCCAGACTCCCCCCGAGGTGCCGGCGTCGACCAGGTGGTAGCCGGCGGTGGCGAGTCGGGCGGCCCGGATCTTGGTTTGGCGAAAGTCGGAGTTGCCGCCATCAATGATGATGCTGCCTTGGGGCAAGACGGCGAGCCAAGCATCGAGCTCGGTATCAACGACGTCGGCTGGGACCATGAGCCAGAGGACGGCCGGGTCAGAGCCAAAGGCTTGGGCCACATCGGATTTTTTGTAAGCGGCTTTGGCGCCGTAGGTGACGGCTTGGTCAACCGGCTCGGGGTGACGGTTGTGGGCTATGACGTCATGACTGGATTCGGATAGTTTGCGGGCGATTTGCATACCCATGCGGCCAAGGCCGGCAACAGCGATTTTCATGCGGGGGCTCCTTTGTAATCATTAAAGATGGTAAGGGTCGGGATGGTTTTGAGGATTTGCGAGGGCTGGTCGGCTACGGGTAGGTCGGTGGCAAGCTGGTCGATGATGGGCCGCTTGGCCTCACCGGTCATATAGACGACCGCTTCGTCGAGCTGCTTGATAAAGGCGGGAGTCGTGGTAATGCGCGGAAAAGGCGGGCGCGAGCCAGGAACGGCGGCGCTGGTGTAGGCGAAGGCGCTGGTGGTAGCGGTAACGGCCGGCGAATGCGGTAGGATGCCCGAGGTGTGACCGTCCGGGCCGATGCCAAAGAAGCCCAGGGCGTAGTCGGCTTGGGCGCGGGCGCGGGTAAGGGCGTCGTTCCATTGTTTGGCGGTGGCGGCGCGGTGGGTGTCACCTGGTGTGTCGGCGTCGGTCAGAACCGGTAGGAGACGAGCGTGAGGCAAGTTGAGGCCGGCATCAAGCAGCTGCTGCCAGTTGGAGTCGGCGTGACCGACCGAGCCGTAGCGTTCGTCGGTGAGGGTGAGGGTCAGGTGATCGAGGTGGAGGCCGGCGCCGTCATCCGAGGAGGCAGCGCGCAGGCGACTGGCCACTTGGACCACCAGCAGAATAGAGGAGCCGCCGGAGACCAGCCAGAGGACACGGTCGCCAGCCTGGAGGCGCCGGGTTAGAGTTCGGACTAGATAGGCAATGGCCGGCTCGGAGGTGGAAGCTTTGATGAAGTGCAGCATGCTTTCATCATACTACTTCCGGGTTACTGAGCGGGTTTGCTAGATCAAACGGCATAAAAGGGTTTCGGCTTGGTTAAGGGTCGACCGGGTCAGCGGGCGGCGGCGACTGGCCTCAACGGCGGTAAACGTAACGGGCAAGTGGAACCAGAGATAGTTCTGATTGGGGCGGCATAAAGCCTAATGGCCACCTTCGACCCGGAAGCCGGCGCGGCGGAGGTCGAGGGCGACTTGAGCCTCCATGGTTTCGGCCT
>CAYOOH010000011.1:0-17415 GCA_964405545.1 uncultured Candidatus Saccharimonadales bacterium
CCCGGCTATCGTGCGCAGCGGGCCAAGGCGCCTCTCAACGGCGGACCTGACATCCTGGCCGCTCCAAAGAAAACGAGAAAGGTCGCCGAGCATCTGCCCGGCGACCTGGCCACTAGTCATCACTTTTTGTATCGATACTGAGGTTCTACAGGCATGACCTGCGGCCGGGCTCGTCGCCGGCTCCTATAAACCAGAGAAGCCGCTTGGTGGTAACCCACATTAAACCCAGTCACAAATCCAAACATCCACACAAACCCCAGTCTATCTGCCGCGCCGACCACGACAACGAGCAGGCCTACAACCACACCCGCTACTGTCAGCCCGCACCACCATCGCAGACGGCCGGACACCCCAACGTTAAACGGCTCATTGAAGTAGATCAGATAAGTAATCCAGGCTCCAATCAGTCCAAACATAACAAACCAGCATGCCACCATGGCAAAGTTCACCTGGTGATAATAAAGCTGGCTCAGAACGAGTAGAGTAGTGGCCAGTACGGTACTCCTGAGTCCTGCCGCCCCGACTACAGCCAGCGGAGTCGGCGTGCGGTTGAGGTGTGACATACTCACTCCCTGTCCGATAGGTCAACAGTAATTTTACAATAACATAAGAGCTTGTTTTTTCAATAGCTAACTCTTGAGCAGGTAGCAAAACAAACGCCAATCCCATACACTTAAAAGTACTATGAAAATCTTTCTGGGCGCCGACCACGCCGGCTACGATCTCAAGAACCAACTTCGCGAACACCTCACCCACGCCGGCCACGACGTCGAGGACCTGGGTGCCAAGACCCTCGATGCCGACGACGACTACCCCCGCTACGCCTACGCTGTTGCTAGTCGGCTCCTGGGCGAAGAAGACGGTACCGCTCTGGGCCTCCTCATCTGCGGCTCCGGCCAAGGCATGAGCATGGCTGCCAATCGGGTTAACGGTGTCCGCGCCGCCCTCGCCTGGGACGCTCGTTCCGCCACTGCCGCTCGCGAGGACGACGACGCCAATGTCCTCGTCCTTCCCGCTCGCTTCGTGGATTACGACCAAGCCGCCGCCATGGTCGACGCCTACCTGGCCGCCTCCTTCAAAGCCGACCCCAAGTACAAGCGTCGCCTCGATGAGCTAGAGCAACTCTACGGCTAAGCTTGAGCGCCCCTTCGGTAAACCAAAGAGGCGCAAGTGATGCACTTATACGGTGTGCCGGTCTAGGTCTGCCGGAGCATCGGGTTCGGGGGATCCTGAGGGTCGTCGTCCGGCCCCTCGGGCTCGATCTGGCCCCAACGGGGGCCACGGCCCTCACGAAAGTCGGTCGGCGGCTGGGTCCAGCGATTGTCGGCGTGTTCAGGGCGCGCCTCAAACACACAATCAGCCGCATCAAGGTGTTGATACGTCGCTGGCATGCCTGGCTTGCGCTTGACTTTTAGCACTTCAGTGCCGACAGGTAACTCAGCGCCACAATTCTGACACTTCTGTACTTTCGTTAGCAGGACAGATTCTGCCATCTTCACTCCTTCGAGTAGGGATGAACCCGCCTATTATGATAGTTTAAGATCGCCCGAGTCAATATTCACGGCCAAGCCCCCACCTGTTATGCTACAACCACCATGGCCTCAATTGCTCCCACCATCCTCGCTACTACTCCCGAAGACTACGCGCGCCGTATCGACAACGTCAAAACCCTCGCCACCCGTATCCACATCGACGTCATCGACGGCGTCTTCACCGAGCCGCGCTCCATCGGTCTGAGCCAAGTCTACGACATCGACGGCGTACCTTTCGACCTCCACCTTATGATGACCCACCCCGAAGGCAAATTCGAAGACATCTGCTCCCTCCAGCCACAGCTCGTCATCACCCATTTTGAAGCCCCTTTCGATCACGAAGCCTTCTATAAGCAGCTGCGCGAAGTCGATATAAAAGTCGGTCTCGCCATAAACGTCGAGACCACCATCGACCAAGTCAAACATCTCCTGCCCAACATTGATCACCTACTCGTCTTTACCGGTAAGCTTGGCCACAACGGCGGTGAATTCCGGGCCGACTGCCTCGAAAAAATCGCCCAAGCCCGCGCCATCAACCCCGATCTCGAGATCGGGGTTGATGGCGGCATCGATCAAGACACCGCCCGCCTGGCTCTCGACGCCGGCGCCGATCTGCTTGATGTCGGCTCCTTTATTCACGATGCTGCCGATCCCGAGATAGCCTACGTCGCTCTCCAAGCCCTCGCCGAGGGTCAAAGTTAGCTCCCCCTCCCTCCATCTATCAGGAAAAAGCGTCCTTGGACTTACGGCATTCGCCGCGGTCCAAGGACGCTTTATGGTACCATTTACCGCCTATGCCGGGGATCAGATGCCTCATCCATAAAGGCCAGTGACCAGCGCCAGTCACCCCTGTTCTCCAAATTAGGTCTAATCAAAAGCCACGGCCCTCTATCCGAGACCTGTGCCACCCACGGGCCGCCACCGTCCCGCTGATGAGTAACAAGTACTCGAACCCCCTCTGCGGTTCCGTCCTCGCCGATGTAGCGGATCGTAACCCATTGCCCACGTTCCAATCTTTTCATCTGGATTACAGGCCGCCAAGCATCCGCGATCACGCCGGCCGCTGCTAGCGCTTCCATAATGTCGCGCACGAGCCTGTCGCGCAAAATCACCCAGTCAAGAGTCGAAACCGGTGGGAATGTGACATTGGCTGCGACCCTACGCGCACCGGCATCAGCCATCAAGCCCAGCTCCACTAGCGTAGCGCCGACTCGCCGGCGCAGGTCCGCCAGCTCCTCGGCAGTCTTAGAGCTAAAGATCCACGGGATCGCGTCATCACTCAGCGCGGTTGTTAAAGCCGCCCTAACGGCGGCCCGTATTACCCGTCTCATGCCAAACCTTTTCTATAGAAGGGGATGACGCTAAGATGCGATTGGCATTCTACCCCACAAACCCTCTGCCTTTCAATATTGAGGGCGGATTATGCGTAAATTGTAACCAACACCTAACTCCGCCGTCGTAGCGTCAACGCCCCCAGCACGAGCGCCCCCACCGCAAACGCCCCCGCAATCACCAAATCCTTAGTCAAATCAGCAGTCCAGCTGCTCGTTGTGGTGGCGATCTTCATGGCGTCCACCACATACGTCATGGGCATAATATTGGCCAAGGCCTGCAGCCAAGCATGCATCTGGTCCCGTGGCACAAACAGTCCGCAGATCAAAATTTGCGGCGCCACAAACGCCGGCATAAACTGGACCGCCTGGAACTCGGTACTCGCAAAAGCGCTCAAGAACAACCCCAGCGCCTGCCCCGTCACCCCAGCCACTACCGCCACCGTTAAGACCTCGCGCACCCCGCCAGCCACATCAACCCCCAGCCAGCCCACCACGGCACTGGCGATTCCTGCCTGTAGCAGCGCCAAAATCGAAAATGCCAGTGCATATCCCACAACATAATCCGCCTTGCTCATCGGCATCGTCATCAATCGTTCGAGCGTTCCGGCCGTTCGCTCCCGCAGGGTGGTAATCGACGTCACAATAAACATGACCGTAAATGGGAAAATACCCAAAATAATCGGCGCCATCCGGTCAAAAGCACCTTCGGCGTCATTAAACACATAGCGCAACAATACGATCAGTAAGCTTGGTACCAATAACACCAAGCCAACGGTCCGTTTGTCATGGTGTAGCTGTTGGAAAACCCGGACCATTGTGTGCCAGACCCGCCTTATGTTCACGCTCTGTCTCCAATCAGTTCGATAAACGCTTTTTCGATACTATCGGTACCCGTCTGCTTTTTAATGCCGCCCGGCGTTCCCTGAGCGATCACCCGGCCTTCGCGCATGAGTACCAGCTCGTCGCACCGTTCGGCCTCATCCATCACGTGGCTCGACACCACAAGCGTTGTGCCAGCTGCGGCCAGCTCGTGGAATTGGCTCCACAATTGCGCCCGCAGCACCGGATCCAACCCAACCGTTGGCTCGTCCAACACCAACAGCTGCGGCCGACCCAACAAAGCCACCGCCAGACTAACCCGCGCCCGCTGTCCCCCCGACAATGTTCGTACCAGCTGCCCGGCCTGGGCCTCGAGCGATACATCTCGCAGCACCTCGGCTGCCCTTCCGCCGGCCGCCCCTGCCATAGACCCAAAATACCCCAAATTCTCTCCGACCGTTAGATCCGGATAGACCGCCAGCGATTGGGTGGCGTATCCAATCTGCTTGCGCAGGGCCGCGCTGCCGGCCGGCATGCCCAACACCGTCGCGCTGCCACGAGCCACCTTTTGTAGCCCTACCAGTACTCGCATCAATGTCGTTTTACCCGCTCCGCTCGGCCCCAGCAGGCCAATCACCTTGCTGGCAGGTAGCTCCAGCGACACCTTCTCCAAAATCGTCAAACCATCCCGTTTGACCGTCGCGTCCTTTAATTCAACTGCTACATTCATATATGCATTCTACGCTTCTGCCAAGCCGCTGCAAAACCGCTCATGCTCGGAGATTGCTTTTGTGCGATAAAGGAGTCTATAATCTTCCTGCAAAACCCACATCCCTACGTGTAACTACGCTAAGGAGATTAAGGATGCCCCCTACCCCCATCCGGTTTGGCGATTTGCCCATAGGAACGTGCCTCCAGGTACAAGGTACTCTGCGCGAACAAGTCGTCCTCGAAATGGCCGGTGAGTCCCCTGGGGGCTGCGGCTTGGTGAGCACGGTAAAGTTAATATACGGCCCCCGCGAATGGGACCTCCCCGCTTCTACGTTGCTCCGGATGGTGGTCGTCGAAACCGACCGTCGCCCATCCCCGGTCCAGCTGGAAAATCCAGCCAACTGGCTACCGGAGCTTAGCGTGGGTACATGGGTCTGCCTCAGCGATCCCCGAACTCCCGCAAGGCCGCCGGTCACCTTCCGACTCCAGGACGCAATGGCCATAGACTAGAAGTTCGGCTCTCACAAACGACGACCGCCTCGGCTATTTTGAGGCGGTCGTCAGACTCTCTACATAATCTTATTGCACAACCATGCCTTTCATGCTATAATTATAGGTAATCTGTTATGTAGTCCATATCGGTCTTATTTCAGGGAAAACATTTAGTAAGGGTTTGTGATAGGCTGCAAAGCCGACCGCAAACCGTAGGAACAGTATGCAAGCTAACAAGCTATTCGTAGGATCACTATCATTTAACACCACCGATGAAGGACTGGCCGAGGCATTTGCTCAAGCCGGTACCGTTCTATCTGCTCAGATCATCCAGGACCGCCAAACCGGCCGGTCCAAAGGTTTCGGCTTTGTCGAAATGAGCACCGAGGAAGAGGCTCAGGCCGCTATCCAGATGTGGAATGGCAAAGAGCTCGACGGCCGCACCCTGACCGTCAACGTTGCCAAGCCCAAGACCGAACGCGACGACCGTCCTCGTTACTAATCCGGTCAAGCAAGTAAATAAAACACCCTGTCCGCAGGGTGTTTTATTTATGGGGTGGCATTTTTACCGCTAAGACACTTAAGCCCTCGACCAGTCCGTCTTATCCTCGGCCTTCCCTATCTTCCTAAAAAAAGTTATGGTTAAATCATGACCCATAAGCAGCTCGAACTCCAGGCCAACCAAATTCGCCAAGACATCGTCGAGATGCTGGTTGAAGCCGGCTCCGGTCACTCTGCCGGCCCTCTAGGTATGGCCGATATCTTCACCGTTCTTTACTTCGAAATCCTCAACCATCGGCCCAAACAGCCCGACTGGCCCGACCGCGACCGACTCTTTTTATCCAATGGCCACATCGTCCCCGTCCGCTACGCCACCATGGCCCGGGCCGGCTACTTCCCCGTGGCCGAGCTTAAGACCTTGCGCAAGTTCGGCTCCCGCCTCCAGGGCCACCCCGAGCGCATCCGCCTACCCGCCCTCGAAACCACCTCCGGCCCGCTCGGCTCCGGCTTGTCCCAAGCCGCCGGCACCGCTCTGGCCCTGCGCATGGACAACAACCACGCCCACGTTTTTTGCCTGACCGGTGACGGCGAGCTCGACGAAGGCAATATCTGGGAGGCCGCCATGTTCGCCGCCGCCAAAAAACTCACCAACCTGACCGTTATCATCGACCGCAACAACATCCAGATCGACGGTCCGACCGAGCAAGTCATGCCGCTAGACGACCTAGCCGCCAAGTGGACTGCCTTCAACTGGCACGTGATCGAAATCGACGGCCACAACATCGACGCCATTATCTCGGCCTGCAATCTGGCCAAGACCATTGTCGAACGCCCGACCGTCATCATTGCCCACACCATTCCCGGCCGCGGCGTCGACTACATGGAATACGATTACCACTGGCACGGCATGCCGCCCGGTGGCCAGGAGCTCCCCGGCGACCCACCCAAAAAAGACCAAGCTCGCGTTGCCCTCCACGAGCTGCGCACCCTCGGCGGCCGCATCCGCTCCGAGCACCAGTAGGGAAGTCCGCTGGGTCAAAAATCAAGACTTGATCACCTCTGCACTCCGCCCGCTATCATAGAGATCCAATGACGAAGCGCCCACCCCTCCACCCGGGTATCATATTCAACCACATAACGCACCGGACTACTCACATGCCCAATCAAGAACTGACCCTTAGTAACATTCACCAACTGCTTATCCAGGAGCGCGAACATACTCGCCAGCTCGTTCACGAAGAGGTCAGTAAAGAGGTCAGTAAGGAAGTCGGCAAACTGCGCGACCAATTCCAGAGCTTCATTGACGATAATTTTGATCCGGCCACCCCGCTAGCTCCAGCTCAACCATAGCCGCTTTGTAATTTGCCGCCCCGAGCCGTATCATAAAGATCATGATCGATCCCAGCATGCATCTTGCCCCCGACCTCCTTAGTAAAGAAGTCAAGCTAGAAGCCAACCGTGCCGGCTTCGGCCGGGGGCTGGTCGCGGCCGGCCAGACGGACGCAAATGTGGTCGCCCTCTGCGCCGACCTAACCGAATCCACTCGCATGATCGATTTCGCCAAGGCCTTCCCCAACCGCTATATCGAAATCGGCATTGGTGAGCAAAACCTGGTCACCGTTGCCGCCGGCATGGCTCTGGCCGGCAAGGTTCCATTTGCTGCCAGCTACGCCGCTTTTAGCCCGGGGCGCAACTGGGAGCAAATCCGCACCACCATTTGCCTCAATCAAGCCAACGTCAAGATTGTGGGCGCCCACGCGGGCGTCTCGGTTGGGCCGGACGGCGCCACCCACCAGATGCTCGAAGACATCGCCCTCATGCGCGTCCTGCCCCAGATGACCGTAGTGGTGCCGGCCGACGCCGTCGAGGCCGAAAAAGCCACCCGTGCTATAGCTACTCACCGCGGACCGGCTTACATTCGGCTGGCGCGCGAGAAATCGCCCGTTATCACTACCGACCAAACCCCTTTTTCCCTCGGCAAAGCCAACGTATTGCGCCTCGGCACCGACCTGACCATTGTCGCTTGCGGTCTCATGGTCTACCAGGCGCTGGTGGCCGCCGACCTCCTGGAGCGTAAGCATAAGCTTAGCGTCGAAGTCATCAACGCCGCCGTCATCAAGCCTCTTGATGCGGTTACCATTGTAGCCAGCGCCAAAAAAACCGGCGCCGTCCTCACCATCGAAGAAGCCCAGGTCGCCGGTGGACTCGGCGGCGTGGTGGCCGAGGTCCTATCCGAACAGCACCCAGTCCCCCTAACGCGCATGGGTATGCAAGACCGGTTTGGCGAGTCCGGCACGCCCGACGAACTACTCGACTACTTTGGCCTAACCGCTCCCCATATCGCCAAACGCGCCCTCGAGCTGCGCAAGCGGACCGGCTAGCGATCGACGCCCCAGCCCGAGTCCGGCGCGACCAAACCCTCCCATGCCTCCCCGCCTTCCATACCGCCCCCACCCCAGATGTGCTAAGCTGACAACAATAAGCTGACAACAAAAGGATACTTCTGGCATGGCTGCATCTGGCAAAGACTCACTCTTTTCGTCCGGCGACATCAAATTCGTCCTCACCTTTGCGGCTGGCATGGCCGGATTCTGGCTCAGTGGTCATCTGCCGGGTCTCATTCCCGTTCAGCTCTACCCCCACAACTACTTTGCTGTCTACGTCATTGGCCTCCTACTGGCCTTACTCATTTATGGTCTGGGCATGGTGCTGTGGTCCTGGTTCATGACCGGCCGTCGCGCCTTAAAACCAGCTTTCCTGAGCGGAGTGGTGGTCATGATCCTGGCACTCATTACGAGCCTTATCCTCACCAAAACCTCGCTCGGTCATGTCGTCACCCAGGGCCAACTCGCCGTCCTAGCCTTTGTGCTCTACCTGGTCTACGGACTCTACTACGTAATAGGCTGGGGGATTGCTAGCCGCTTCGTCCCCGCCAGAAAGGCATAGCTATCATTAATCCCTCACCGTCCATTGCCACCGCCCGCGCCCTCTACGCTCGTACCAAGACCGAGCATTTCGCTCTTGGTGCCTTCAACATCGACAACCAAGAGACCCTCATCGCCATCGCTCGTGCCGCCGCCGCCAAAAAATCCCCGGTTCTGGTCGAAGTCTCCAAAGACGAAGCCGAAATGATCGGCCTGCACAACTTGCGCTGTATGGTTGACAATTATAAGACCGAATACGGCATCGACATGTTCATAAATCTCGACCACTCCCCGACCGTCGAGGCTGCCAAGGCCGGCATCGACGCTGGTTTCGAGTTTATTCACATCGACTTTAGCCAAGCCAAGCACGACGCTACTCTCGACGAAATCATGGCCGCCACCAAAGAGATTGTCGACTACGCCAAAACCACCGGCGCTCTGGTTGAGTCCGAGCCCCACTATTTTGGCGGCAGCTCCAATGTCCATACCGAGACCATCGATTACGACCAGATCAAAAAAACCTTCACCCGGGCTGCCGACGCCAAGCAATTCATCCAAGCCACCGGCATCGACACCTACGCCGTCGCCGTTGGCAATCTCCACGGTCTCTATCCGGTACCAAAACAGCTTGACCTAACCCTACTCGAACAGTTGCGCGCCGAGCTTCCCGGCTATCTGTCGCTCCATGGCGGCTCCGGCACCCCCGACCAGGATTTCCAGGGTGCGGTCGCTCGAGGCATTTCCAAAATCAATATTAATTCCGAAATGCGCAAGACCTACCGGACCACCCTCGAGCAGGTCCTGCGCGACAATCCCGACCAATTTGCCGTCATCAAGATCCTCGGCCCCGTCATCGACGCCATCCAAGCCGTTGTCGAGCACAAGATGGACCTCTTTGGTTCGGCGGGTAAGTCCACTAGCTCCTCGTCCTAGCCTCCACTCGCACAAAAAAACCACCACCCCGCCTCTTCGTCAGCCCTACCCTTCCCAAACCATAACTGGTATCATATCTGTAATGGCTGACATAAATGTCAAAATCCTCACCTTTGGCGCCGCGACTCAAGATGTTTTTCTCGTCGGCAAGGCTCTCCATGCCCGCCGGGACGTCCGGACCCGCGAGTATGTCGAGCAATTTCCGCTCGGCGCCAAGGTCGAGCTCGATCACGTCTTCTTTGATACCGGCGGCGGCGGCACCAATGCCGCTGTCACCTTTGCTCGCCAGGGTTTTGATGTTGGTTTCATTGGCAAACTAGGTCACGACCCGGCCGGCGCCGAAGTCATGCGCATCTTACGCCGCGAAAGCGTCAATGTGGATCGCGTTGTTTATGACTCCAAACAGTCCACCGGTTACTCCACTATTCTGTTGGCGCCGAACGGCGAGCGGACCGTCTTAACCTACCGCGGCGCCTCCCATGCCCTCATCGCCAAAGATATTCCCATTCGCACTCTCGAAGCCGACTGGTTCTACATTACCTCCCTGGCCGGCAATCTCGACCTGCTGGCCAAACTCCTCAAGCATGCCAACAATCACGGCATCCAAGTCGCTATCGATCCTGGCAAGGCAGAACTTGCTCAGGCCAAAAAACTTCAGGCCCTCCTGCCCCTCGTCACCGTCCTCAAGTCCAATGCCGAGGAGCTCAAGAGCTTGTTTGGCGGCGCAAATCTTCGCGACACCGTAGTCCGGGCCGCCGACACCTGTCCCTATATCGTCGGCACAAATGGCCCGGCCGGCAGCTACGCCGCCGCGGGCGGACATCTCTATCAGGCCGGCGCCTACCAAAAAGTCAAAGTCGTCGACCGCCTCGGCGCCGGTGATGCATTTGGCTCCGGATTTGTAGCCGGACTCGCCAAAGGTCTAGCCATGGAAGACGCCCTCAGTCTGGGTGCCGCCAACGCCACCGCCGTCGTTGCCCAGATCGGCGCCAAGACCGGTATCCTCAAAACTCCCCGCGTCAAACGCATGAAAATAAAAGTCACCCGACTGGAGGGCAAATAATGAAGTCAAAATCCGCGAGGCCCTCATGAGCACCATCGGTCGCTTCCTCCAGGCCAAAGAGCCTCTGCTTGACCACGCCCTCTACCAGCTCGAGCAGCTCACGCACCAGCGCGGCGTCGACGTCAAGCTGGCAGCCGAAATCGCCGAGTCCGCCGCCGATCGCACCCGCCGCCTCGGGTTACCGCCCGACGCCACCGGCCCCCAGCTCTACGACGCTCTCCTGGCCCAAGTTAAGCGTCACGACGACCACCTCGCGCGAGCCATCGGAGGCACTGACCCGTCCGATCTTGGTCAAATGATTCCCCTTATCGTGGCCGCCGCTCAACAGGCTCCCCTGCCCAAGGACGGCTGGTTCTTGCGCGAGGCCAAGGCCCGCGACATGCTCCGTCACATGCCACCGCTCGCTGTTATGGACCGGCTGGGCTACCACCTTATCTCCCAATTACTCGAGCGCGAGAACATCTACGAGCTGTTCCTGGCCCTTCGTTTTGTGGAGGATCCAGCCTGGCTCAACGATTTTGACCGCCTCTACCACGACCTCACCCCCGCCGATTTCGAGTCGCGCCAAATCAAGGTTGTCCCTTTTGCCGCCAACAAATGGGGTGATGTGGCCGAGCACTTCATCCAAAAAAAGCGCCACAACATCACCCACTCCAAGGAAATGGGTGCTATCGCTGTCATGCCCATGCGCCAAACCCACATGACCGGCGTCACCCTCAAGGTCATGCCCCTGCTGTTTCACTATTTTAATGAAATCCGCCTCTACAGCTCCTTCTTTAAACTCATGCAGACCAAGAAAAATTTTGGCGCAATCATCTCCGACACCCTCATTGCCGACCCGGCCCACATCCGCATGCTCGACAATGCCCACATCCACTGGCGGGTCATTCAGCGTTATTTTGGCAAACTACCAAACGAGCGCCATCCCGAAATATTTGAACCCCACCTCCAGCCCGAGGACCTCCACTGGCGCCGGGCCGAAGAAATCCTTTATGACCTCGATCCCGAGCTCGAATTCTGGCGCGGCCTTGACTACGTAGGGGTACTCAAAGGACCGGCTCACGATACTGTCACCTTCAACCTCATGGACCTATCCCTAGGCTACTCCAACGCCATCGGCTACGACGACCGCTATCTCTACCACTTCCGCGAAGCCCTCTGGAACGAGGTCTTTGCTCGCTACCTGGGCGAAAAAGTTCTGGAGCAGCAGCTGCTCGAAAAGCTCGATAACGCCGTCGTGGCCCCAGAGGTATTAATACGTGGCCACTAAAATCCGCTATCAAATCTGCATCTCCGGGGCTGCCCGCGGCGACTCCATCGAGACCGGCCACGAACTGGCCGCCGAAGCCGCCCGCGAGATCGTTCGGGCCGGCCACCTTGTCACCACCGGCGCCACCCGCGGCCTGCCCTATTACGCAGCCAAGGCCGCTAAGCTCGAAGGGGGAGAGCACATCACCTCGATCGGTTTCTCGCCGGCTGCCTCTCGCCTGGCTCACCTCAAAAAATACCGTCTGCCTCTCGATGCCTTTGACACCGTCCTCTACACCGGCTTCGAATATACTGGCCGCAACCTCTTGCTGGTCCGCTCGGCCGACGCCGTCATCATGGTGGGCGGCCGCATTGGCACCCTCAACGAGCTAACCATTGCCATCGAGGAGCGCAAGCCCATCGGCGTCCTGCTCGGCTCCGGCGGTATGACCGAAGAAGTCGAGAACATCCTTAAGGCCGCCAAACGCGCCCGTACCGGCATTATCTTTAGCCACAGCCCCAAGCAGTTAGTTAGCGACATACTAGCTCTCGTCCGCAACAAAAACCGCAAACTACCCAACCTAACCCAAGAACTCTAACCTCATGATCCATCTGACGACCCAGCGTCGGATTGTCCTGGTCGGTTTCCTGGCCACCATTGGTGTCGGCCTCTGGGCCGTGCAGGCTCGACCCACCAACCCAATCGACTCCTACGCCGCCTGCACCGAGGCCGGCTACCCCGTATCCGACTCCAACCCGCCCTACTGCAACGCAAGTGGCCACGCCTACCGTGGTCCCTTCTCCAGCCCTACGCCCACCCCGCCTGTCCAGACCACCCAGCCGTTCGAAATCTTGGTCCAGGGTGATAGTCGCGGCAGCTACCCTCGTGGCCAGGAGCTGATCGCTAGTCAGTTAGCCTGGGACAGCTACTGGCGCCGCGTCCATGCCGCTCTGCCAGAGGTTCCGCCTCTCATCACCACCGATTTCTCAACCAGTTATGTCATCGCACTCAGCTCCGGCCCCCAGCCCACCACCGGCTACAATCTCAAGATCACAAGCGTTACCACCAGTACCGCCGGCACTACCGTCAATATCACTCAATCCATCCCCACCATCACCTGCGCCGTCTCTGCTACTCCCACTAACCGCTACTTTATCGGCCGAACTGCCAAATTTCCCTTGCCCGTCACCTTTCGTATCTCCACCGACTACCGCCACTGCAATTAATGCTGATTTTAGGAGACCGCACTCAAAACAACTCTCGAGACAATTAAAGGCACACAAAAATCGTATCTTATCTGCCCTTGTGCGTCATGCTCCAATAGCGCCATCGCCGCCCGGTCATGTACAATAAAAGCCAAGCACAAGGCTTTTCCATGCGTACGGCAAACTCCCTCACAAAACTCAAAACCAGCCACCGCCGACTTCGCCATTGGTTCATTCCCCACAAGCACAATGACCACCGGCCGCATCTTATTCGTGGTCACGGGCTGGCTCTCGTCGCTCTGCTCATTCTGGGCGTTCAAACAGCTGCCATCATACTCCAGCCTGCCGCCAGTCGCGCTCTGGCGCAGGGCCATGTTCTCGCCTACGCCACCGACATCAATACGGACGACTTGCTCGCCCAAACCAATCAAGAGCGGGCCGCTGCCGGCTTGCCCGCCCTCAAGCTCGACCCGCGCCTCAATCAGTCGGCCACCCTCAAGGCCAGAGATATGTTCGATTACGACTACTGGGCGCACGTTAACCCCACCACCGGCACCCAGCCCTGGCACTGGTTCTTGGCTGCCGGCTATAACTACCAATACGCCGGCGAAAATCTGGCCAAAGATTTTGATACTACCGCCGGCGTCATGCAGGGCTGGATGAATTCGCCCGGTCACAAGGCCAACATACTTAACTCTCACTACACCGACGTCGGGTTCGCGGTCCAAGACGGCACCTTGGTTGGTGGCCAAACCACCCTGGTCGTGGCCCATTACGGCTCACTCCCTGCTACTACCGTTACGGCCGTCGTTCCCACTCCCGCACCCAAACCAGCCGTCCAGGCCAGTGCAGTTACCCCGCCACCGACTCCGCCACCCGCCACCCCTACTCCTACTCCAATCCCCACCTCCACTCCCACCGCCAGCCCTTCAACCACGCCAGCCGTTGTGGCCTTGGCCAGCCCCAGTGCTCCCGCTCCCAAAAACTACAGTCTATTCATGCCACTTAGTCTCACTCAGACGCTCAATTGGGCCACCCTTGCCACACTCGGCCTCCTTGTCATCCTCCTGGTCGTCTACCTCATTACCCATCTGACCGTCTGGCGCAAAGGGCTCCGGCGCTGGCGGACCGTCCATTACCGTCTCTATGCTGCGGCCCAAGTTTCGAGTCTCGCTACAGTCATTACCTTGCTTGCTGTTTCCGGCTTTGGTAAGGTCAGTTAAAGGAAACCCATCACCATGGATCTCGGCTTCAAACTTGACCCCGGCGAACAAGTCATCCGCATCATCCGGCGCCACCCCATCGACCTCCTGCCTACCGTTGCCATGTCGATCGTACTGGTCCTCGTCTCTATTGGGCTAGCTTACGTCAGTAGCCGCTTTGCACCCATTGTCCCTGTGCCAACCTATCTAATAATCATCCTCACCATCGTGCTCCTGGTTCTGTCGGCCCTCATATTGTTAATAGGACTCTATGTCTACCACCGCAATTTCCTCGTTTTTACTAACCTCCACTACGTCCAAGTTGAGCAGATCGGTATCTTTGGCCATCGCGTATCACAACTGAGCTTCTTGCGGGTCGAGGATGTTACGGGCCGCAAAGTTGGTCTGCTCGGTACCATCTTTAACTTTGGCGAAGTCACCGTCCAGTCTGCCGCCCAGCAAGAAGAGTTCATCTTTTACAATGCCCCCAACCCCGAGGGCATCGCCGACGAAGCCCTCCAGACTCACGAGCGCTGTATGGACGAGGCCATGGCACGCGGCCACAACCCGCATCTTTAGATCTAAGCATCCGCCAGACCTACTCAAATGCGCCATAATCATTGTAAAAAAATCATAAGTATATTATAACCACCTTATCCCAATCCTTACACAAGAAAAGGGAGTACCGTGGTCGATCTAGCCTTTGCCATTCCTGCATTCCTACAGCTCCCACCTGACGAGCAGTCGAGAAGGCTGCCCGGCCTCATGCAGCGGCTCCACCAAGAAATGACGTCCAACATCCTGGCAGCCCTTGCCCGAGCCGACAGCTCGCGTTTGGCGGAGGCCGTTAATACCGCCTGCACTGTGCCTTGGAAGCCCAAGAACAGTGCTCTCCGCAATCCCCGCTGGACCACCGATACCTACACCGCCGTTCACCTCGATCCGCGCGGTGACATTGTAGCCGCCATCTTGCCGGCGGCTCGCAACAGCCGCATCGATGCTCAAGCCAAGGCCGCCGTCCTGGCCGCCGTCCTGGCACTCTATGCCTGTAAGCGGACTTCGCTTTGGACCGACACTCAGCAACCAATCGCGGCTGCCGCCCAGGCCACCAGGATCGATTCGCGATACCTTTATCTCGGTGGAGCTGCTATGCGCGATCGGGCTGCCGTTGGCTTGTCTGGTCTCCAGGCTGACCCCGCCTTTCTTGGCCGGGTCAGGCCCGACCAGGCTGCCGGGCGCATGCTCCAGGTCTTGGCTCAAATCAGCCTCTATGCTCTCACTCATTTCCACCGACCTGAATCCTGGCCCGAGCCGGACTGGCTAACCAGCCAGCGATAGACCCTCATAAACCCTGGCAATCATCTGACTGCCAGGGTTATTTCAAGCGGGAGGTCGTCTAAATCCCGGCTGCCATTATTTTCCGGACCACCCGCATACCCTCTTCGCCACTCGAACGTCATCCGCATCCTGTACAATAGAAGCCATGGCCCAATTCCACCTCGCAAGCAAATACCAACCCGCCGGCGACCAGCCCAAGGCCATCGAGGCCCTAACCACTGGCCTGCGTCGTGGCGACCGCGAACAAACCCTGCTCGGTGTCACCGGATCGGGCAAAACCTTCACCATGGCCAATATCGTCCAGGATCTTCAGCGTCCCACCCTGGTCCTGTCCCACAACAAGACCCTGGCCGCCCAGCTCTACGCCGAGTTTCGCCAATTCTTTCCCGACAACGCCGTCCAATACTTTGTCTCCTACTACGACTACTACCAGCCCGAAGCCTACATCCCCCGTACCGATACCTTCATCGAGAAAGACTCCTCATCAACGAAGAAATCGATCGCCTCCGTCACGCCGCCACCATGTCGCTCCTGACCCGCCGCGACGTCCTCATCGTGGCCAGCGTCTCCTGCATCTACGGCCTGGGCAATGTCTCTGACTACACCGCCATGACCATCGATCTGCGGGTAGGGGAGCGCCGCCTGCGTGACAAGATCCTCCGCCAGCTGACCGATATCCAATATGCTCGCAACGACCTCGACTTTACCCGGGGCAAGTTCCGGGTCCGCGGCGACATCATCGACATATTTCCCATTGGCGAAGAAGCCGCCTACCGTCTGGAATTCTTCGGTGACGACCTCGAGCGCATCCGTCAAATCGATCCCCTGACCGGCGAAATGACCGCCGACCTACCCGAGCTCAAAATCTTCCCAGCCAAGCACCACGTCGCCCCCCAGGAAAAACTCCAACGCGCCGTCCGAGAAATCTCCGCCGACCTCGACCTGCGCCTGGCCGAGCTCGAGTCCCAAGGCAAAAACCTCGAAGCCCAACGCCTCAAACAGCGCACCAAATTCGACCTCGAAATGCTAGCCGAGACCGGCTTTGTGGCCGGTATCGAGAACTACTCCCGCTACCTGTCCGACCGCGAACCCGGCGAACAACCCGCCACCCTGCTCGACTACTTCCCGGACGACTTCCTGCTGTTCGTCGATGAATCCCACATCACCCTGCCCCAAGTTCGCGGTATGTTCAACGGCGACCGCGCCCGCAAAGA
Source organism: uncultured Candidatus Saccharimonadales bacterium (assembly GCA_964405545.1). Classification (GTDB taxonomy): domain Bacteria; phylum Patescibacteriota; class Saccharimonadia; order UBA4664; family UBA4664; genus CAYOOH01. The sequence goes on from CAYOOH010000011.1 coordinate 16,518, forward strand.
AACGCTCGTGGATTACGGCTTCCGCCTGCCCTCAGCTCTCGACAACCGGCCGCTCAAATGGGCCGAGTTCGACCGCCACATCAATCAAGCCATCTACGTCTCTGCCACTCCGGCCGACCTCGAGCTGTCCCGCTCTACCCAGGTCGTCGAGCAAGTCATCCGGCCGACCGGTCTGCTCGACCCCGTTATCGAGGTCCGGCCCATCAACCACCAGATCGATAACCTCATCGCCGAGATCCGCGCCACCATAGCCAAAGGCCAGCGCGTCCTCGTCACCACCCTGACCAAACGCATGGCCGAGGACCTCACCGAATACCTAAAAGAGCTGGGTATCAAAGTCCAATACCTCCACTCCGAAGTCCAAACCCTCGACCGCATCGACATACTCCAGGACCTCCGGGCCGGTGTTTACGATGTGCTCGTCGGCATCAACCTCCTGCGCGAAGGCCTCGACCTGCCCGAAGTCTCGCTGGTCGCCATCCTCGACGCCGACAAAGAAGGCTTCCTCCGCGGCCAAGCCGCCCTCATCCAAACCATCGGCCGGGCTGCTCGCCACGTCGAGGGCCGCGTCCTGATGTACGCCGACCGCATCACCGACTCCATGCGCTATGCCATCGACACCACCACCGCCCGTCGCGCCATCCAGGAGGCCTACAACACCGACCACGGCATCACCCCGGCCGGCATCCAAAAAGCCATGGGCGAGCGCATGCAGGCCGCCGTCCAGGCCGAAACCGCCGACATCCGCGAAATCCACCCCGAGTCCATCCCCAAAGATGAGCGTAACCGCCTCATCCAAGACCTCACCAACCAAATGGACCTAGCCGCCCAAGCCCTCCAGTTCGAGCGTGCCGCCCTCCTCCGCGACCAAATCGACGAGCTCAAAGCCGCCGGCAAA
>CAYOOH010000012.1:0-16888 GCA_964405545.1 uncultured Candidatus Saccharimonadales bacterium
GTCAAAGATGCCCTCGGCCGCCCCGCCCCCAAAAAACCCGATGCCGCCCCTGCACCAACTCCAACCGTCCGACCCGCCGGCGCCCACTCGTCGGCCCCAACCGCCACGCCGGCCGGCGCCGACAAGTCCGCTGCCGCTAGCCCTGTCGGCGCCGGGGCCGCTCAGTCCAATCCGCTTGGCCGCCTCGGTGCCGCTGGCGCCGCTGGTGCCGGCGGAATCGCCGGCGCTGCCACCAAGATCGGCGGCAGCAAAGGCAACAACAAAACCATCTACGCCGTTGTTAGTGTCGTTGTAGCCATCGTCTGCGTCACCCTCTGGCTCGTTACCATTCCGCTTAAGCTTCTCCACATCGGTAACGTACTCCAAGGCTTTCATTTTGACCCCGGCGACCACACCTCTCTCAGCGGCACCCGCCGGCTCTACCTACGCGTCATGGGCGCCCACCTTGATGTGGAAGGCGGCTACCGCAGCGCCACCGGCAAATTCCTCAAAGACCGCTTCACCAATATGCGCATCGATAAATTCAAAGCCACCCTGGCCAAGGAAGGCATCACCATGGAATTCGACTCGCGCAACCGTTTCCTCGGTCTGTCCAAAGACAGCAAACGCTACGGTCCCGAGCTCAAAGACAAGTCGTTTTGGGAGCGCCGCAGCACCGTCAAGAGCTTTGTCGACTGCACCGGCTGTCTTGTAGCCGAGGAGCTCCAGCCCCGCAGCTACCTCGAACGCGTCCTCTATACCAAGGCTCTACGCCTCCATGCCGGTGTATCCTTTAAGTTCTGGTCAAAAGAAAAAATCAGCGACCTGCGCGAACGCCTCTTCTCCAAAGTCCGCTACGGCGTCAGCGGCGACCCCATCCTCGACTCCACCGACCCAACAACCAAAAAAAACCCGCCCCCCGACCCATCTGACACCAAAGCCACCGCCGCCTACCAGGCCGAACACGTCGCCGACGGCGCAGTCGACGGCGCCACCAAATCTATCGAGGCCCAGTGGGAGGAGTTCGGCAAGACTCACGACCTCGTCTCTGCCCACGGCGCCGGCCTCCGGACTTTCCGCCTCGAGGCCCTCAAGACCGGCCTGGGCTTTACCGGTATCGCCATGTTCTACTGCATGCTCAAGGAAATGGTCGACAAAGCCAACCGCGACGGCTACGTCCAACGCGCCACTGCCCTCATCCGCGAAGGCAACATGCTCCTAACCATGCGCGACCAGCTCAAAGGCCTGTCCCTCAACGCCGACGACTTTGGCGAAATGATGAGCCGCCTCGACGGCGTCCAAGGCACCGACGCCACCAACGAATCTAGCAAAGATTTCACCCAAGCCGCTGCCTGGCACCGCGCCACCGGACAACCCGTCAGCACCGCCCACAACACCACCACCGACCTCCAAAACTACAACCCCGACCTCAGCGAAGCCGCCAACCCCAATGGCCGGATCATCCAGGGAATCGTCGGCGACATCGCTCAACTGTTCGACTTCCCCGGCGGTGATGCAGTCTGCAAAGTCCTAACTTCTTGGGTCGGCTGGGTCATTCAAGGCGTCGAGGTCACCATTGCCATCGCCGAAGGCGAAGCCACCACCCTCATTGCCGAAGGTCTCAAAGGCGCAGCCATCATCTTTGCCGCCGACCACATCGTCCCCAAGATCCTCGACGCCGCCACCGGACTATCCGTTACCGGCACCGAGGACGCTGTCGGTTTCATCAACAATGCCGACGCCGGGCTGGCCCTATCCGCCGCCGAATACGGCCGGATGCTCGGCGACAGCATCGGCACACCCGCCGAAATCAGCCAAGTTCACCAAGCCACCCAAACCGAAAAAATCGCCATCGCCCAGAGCAAAGGCTGGACCTATCGCACCTTTGCTCTCGACAACACCAACTCCATCGCCTCACAAATCGTCGTTCACACCCCCACCTCGGCCAGTGGCCTCTTAGCTAGTATTCGTGCGGCCATCACCGCCCTACCCAAGAACATTGCCGCCATCCTAGTCCCCAGCCGCCTCGCCCTCGCCGATGGTTCTACCACCGACCCCTACGGCTTCCAAACCCAAACCACCACCGACCAGCTCATAGACGACATCGACCCTTTCGACGCCGAATGCTTCCTGGCCGGTCCAGCCAACGCCACCCCCGTCTACAGCAACGACTGTCCCGTCGCACCCGCCGGCACCAAGTCCCGCCTCCAAATGCTCGGCGACCCCACCGCCTTCACCCCGGCCAACGGCGACGATGGCAATACCTCCGACCTCATGCACTGCTTCGTCAACACCTTCCGCTCCGATCAGCCCCAAGACGCCGACAACATCTGCCTCGATCTCGGTATACCCACCAAGCCCGAGTCAGGTACCGGCCGCAACCCCGGCTCCGACCAAATCATCGGCACCATCTACTGCCAGGTCAACCAAGTCTGCGGCCTGCCCTGGACCCACCAATTCCCTCGCCGCTGCGACACCGACATCGACAAAATCTGCGGCTACACTACCCAAAACGACTTCGACATCTACCGTCTCTATCTCAAGTACGTCATACTTGGCCGCGGCATCGACGGTCTCACCACCGACACCGATCCCTTTGCCGGCAACGGCAGTCCGGTCACGAGCAATCCTTCCGCCTTGCCCGACGGCACCTTCTGCCCCGCCGGCCAGGCCGCTATAACCTGCGCCGCCAACCTTGCCAAGCAGCTCCTAGCCAACCCCAAGCTCACCTTCCTTAGCACCAGCACCAAAAACGACCTCCAGCTCACCGCCGCTGGCAAAGCTCTGCCCAACAACAAATGGACCTGCAACAAATCCGGCGTCCGACTCCACCCCGCCTTGCTCTACGCCCTCAACCAAGCCATTACCACCGGCGGCTTCCAAGTTAAGCTCACCAACATCGTCACCCCCCACGGCTGCGACCAGTTCCTCCACCCCCTCGGTCGCGCCTTCGACGTCGACAACCTCATCGACTCGTCCGGTCACAGCAGCAACGCCGGTCACAAAATCTCCGAAGGCGGCAACCCCAACGTCGACCAAGCCTTTGCCGAATACATTGCCCAACAGCTCCCCGACGGCGGCGGCATTGGCCAGGCCAAATCCTGCTTCCCGGCCAACCTGCCCCCAGGCATCCGCGGCAGCTTTGATGAATGCACCCACATCCACGTTGATGTCGGCCGGAGCGTCAAATGAAACGCCTCGTCGCCCTCCTGCTCCTGCTGCTCTCCCTGCCGGCCCAAACCCTCGCCTACAGCAACGAGGACACGAACGCCGTTATTAACGACAGCATCTTCTACCTGCCCAACGAGAGCGACTGCAGTACTCCCGGTCAAATCGTCACCGTCCTCGATGGCAGCGATAACGTCCAAAGCGCTTTCAACTACTTTATTCAACACCGCCTCACCGCCAACCAATCGGCCGGCATCGTTGGCAACTTTATGCAAGAATCCAACGTCAATCCCAAGGACCCCAACCCCAGCGCGCCCAACGGCCAGGGCGACGGCATCGCTCAATGGCAAGACTCCCGCGACTCCGCAACTGGCAAAATTATCCCCGGCCGCTGGAGCGGTCCCAACGGCCTACTGGCCTTTGCCAAAAAAAATAACAAACCCTGGGACGACCTCGGCCTCCAGCTCGATTTCGTCTGGTACGAGCTCCTAAACAGCCGCAACTACGCCCTGACCCACCTTAAGGCCACCACCACCGTTGAACAAGCCGCCGAAACCTTCGAAGAAGACTACGAAGGTGCCAGCGACCCCCGTATACCCAACCGCATCAACTATGCCCGTCAAATCCTCACCCAATACGCGGGCCAAGGCGATGACTCCGCTGCCGGCACCTCCTGCCCAACCACCGGCGATAGCACCAAGTTTGTCGACGGCTTTGCCATCTACAGCCAGTTCGATCCTGCCTGGGCCGACAAACCCTACGGCCCGGTCGACATCGCCACTGCTGGCTGCGGCCCGTCGGCCATGGCCATGATCATCACCGCTTTAACCGGCGTCAAAACCACTCCCATTGCCACGGCCGCGTATGCCGACAAGCAAGGCATACCCGACCCCAAGACCGGCGCCAGCAGCTGGAGCATCGCTCCCGTCCTAGCCAAAAACTGGAACCTCAAGGCCACCCCAATCGGCGCCGACATGCCCAAAATCACCTCCACCCTCCAGGCCGGTGGCCTCGTCATAACCGCCGCCGACGGCCCGCTACCATTCACCTCCGGCGGTCACTTCATTGTTATTCGCGGCATCACCATCGATGGCAAATGGAAAATCGGCGACTCCGGCCACGCTACCACCAGCACCAAGGATTGGAATCCCCAGGACATACTAGCTGACATCGTCATCAGCAAGCACCAAGGAAGCGTCTATGCCATCACCAAATAAAAGAACCATCGTAATCATCGCTGTCTGCCTCGGCATCAGCCTCGTCGTTGGCCTCATCATCCTCGCAGTCCAAGCCAACCGCCAGCCCACCGTCACTAGCCCCGACACCGCCAGCCACTATGACGCCAACTCCGGTCAAACCATCTCCGACCCGGCCGGCAAAGCCCCCGAGGATTACTCCACCGTTCCCGGCCAACCCCTCTTCCTTGGTTCAGCCAAATTCTTGGAGTTTGGCGTCAGCGCCTCGCAACTGACCGCCCTCTCCGTCGCCTTCACTCGCTACAGTCAATCCTTAGCCAAACCCGTCCAGCAAGTCAGCTTTAGCCAAAACAGCTTCGTGGTCGTAGCTCGCGACCGCAACAGTTCAAGCACCGTCAACACCATCAACTTTAACGCCATCATAGACAGCAAAACCCCCATCAAAGCCACCTTTGAGTATTCCGACCTCACCATCGGCCGCCTTTACCTCTACGACGCCCAAACCAACAAACAGTTCTACGACTCCCAACCCATCGACGGCGCCAACCAGGGCGGCTAAATCAGCCTACTCAAAAAACCCTCAAAGCGCCGCAATCGAGATCGCCACCCGTGCGCCTTCGAGCCCTCCCGCCTCCAACAGCTCTAGCTGCCGCATTCTCAACTCCGCCGCCACGCTAGCGCTCGCTGTCACCAATCGCAAAACGCCCTGGTGCCACTGACGCACCCGCACCAACCCCGGATACCACGCGTCCACCACTGCTTGCACTCGCGCCAAATCATCCACTCGGTCCAACCCCAGCTCCACCCGCTTCTTGGCAAAATAATCACCGACATTCACAACCCCAAACCCTCCATCGCTCCCCCTGTCTCAATCACCGTCCTAGGCATCGTCAGCTCTCGTGTAAGCGCGTCTGCGTCTGTAGTGGTAATAATTGACTGATGATCCGCCAATCGCCCCAACAAGAAGCTCCTACGGTCTCGGTCCAATTCGCTAAACACATCATCCAACAGCAGCATCGGCCGCACCCCTGTCGCGCCCTGCGCATACTCTAGCTCTGCTAGCTTCATCGCCAGCACCACCGTCCGCACCTCACCCCGGCTCGCCACCGCCGTTATATCATTATTCTTAAATCTAACCTTAAAATCCTCCCGATGCGGTCCAATCGTCGTAAACCCAGCCGCCATATCCCGGCCAAAATTTCGCCCCAACGCCTCCAAGAACCCTCCGGCATAATCGCCCTCCACGCTCGGTACATAATCCAGCCGCACCGCCTCCGCACCTCCTGCAATTTGCCCATACAGCCCCGGCACCATCTCGTTTAGTACCCCCAGCAATCGCTGCCGCCGCTCATAAATAGCCAGGGCCAACTCCGCCAGCTGCACATCCCAAGCAAAAATCTGATCCCTCACCCGGTTCATCTCCAGCCCATCCAACAGAGCGTTGCGCTGCTTGAGCACCCGACGATACAGCTGCATCGTCCGCATATAACCCGCATCCGTCTGGCATAGCACAAAATCCAAGTACCGACGCCGACCCTCCGGCGAACCGCTCACCAGCTCCAAGTCGCTCGGCTCAAACAAAGTCACCAGCAATTGCCCCACGTGCGCCGCCATCGTCCGTGCTACGCCGTCATGGCTAATCTTTTTGGTCAGCGGCACCCCCGCCACAATCAAACCCACCGCAAACTCAGCCGTCCCACCCCCCACAGCAGCCCCGTCACCGCTCTCCTCACCGCCCCCGTCCGTCCGCGCCACCACCCGAAAAAACTCCTGCCCGTGCCGCACCAAATCCCGGTCCTTAGCCCGAAAACTCTTCGTCGACGCCAGCACATACAACGCCTCCAGCAAGTTCGTCTTGCCGCTGGCATTCGGCCCCACCACCAACGTCACATTCGGATGCAACTCAAACGCCGCCCCCTCATACGATCGAAAATTCGTTAACTCCAGTCGCTCCAGCTTCATACATCCATTGTATCTGATAGGGGAAAATGCTGTAATAACCCCGTCCCACCCACGCTTCCAGAAAGGCTCTGACGTGAACAGGCGTATCACCGCAGCCCAAGCCATCACATTGACTCAACTTCCAGGGGGAATACCCTACTATAGAGTCAATGAAAAAGCCAATACCTGGTTCGCCGGACTTGGTATTCATCGGCTCGTCATGAGTAATGCCGGCCTCACCATTTCCACCACCAACGGACCACTCCACTTACCGCGTCACACGATCGGCTGGTTCCAGCTCGATCCCGACGACAACATCCTGATCATGAGCCCAACCAATCAACCGGTAATCAAGCTCAGTCTGTCGTACCGTGACAAAGCGGTACGTTATGCTCTCGACCACATCCGAAACCAGTCCAGCTCGTAGCCTCTATTCCTACGTCGCCCGTCCGTCCCGCAACAGCGCCGGACGCCAGGCCCCAAGCCGCCGCTTGGGGCCTTCTTCGCAACTAACCCACAATTCCACCTGTGCATTAACTATTATAACTTTTCCACTACTTTCATAGCATCTTTCCCCAGACTGTTCATAAACTATTTTAGTTCACACAGAGCCAAAATTATCCCCAAGCTGTGCATTGCTTGTTTATAACTTTTCCAATATCCTTATACTATGTCCAACACCGCCGCCCCGCTTGAATCCACCCGCCTCGTTATCCTCCTGGCCTTGGCCCGCCGGCCCCTCCATGGCTACGCCATCGCCGACCAAATCGACCACGACTCCGACAACTTCATCCATCTCGACCATTCCACCATCTACAAAGCACTGGCCCGACTCGAAACCGACGGCCAGATCAAGCGCCAAGCCCCCAAGTCCAACGCCACCCGCACCATCCGCTACCAACTCACTCCGGCTGGCAAACGCGCCCTCAAAATCGAGGCCGACCGCCTTGCCCGCGCCATTAGCCTCATTACCGATCGCGTCTAACTTCACCAGAAAGCAGAAAAAAAGGGGAGTGGCTCTTTCGATTCCGCTCCCCACAAAAATCCAAACTGCTTATGTCTACATCAAACGCTTACGTCCGCAGCGGCATCACGATATGCAAGTAATCATCCGTCGCATCATCACCAGCCGGCGTCAAAAGACACGCACTCAGCTTTCCGGCCGTCCCAAAATTCACCCGCGCCGACCGCATCACTCCCAACGCGTCAGCCAAGTATCGAGCGTTAAGCGACACCTCGCCGTCGCCCCCCGCCACTTCACATTCGGCCGAACTCGTATTGCCGCCCACCTCCGAGTCACTCGACACCACGCTCACCTGACCCTCCCCGCGGATCTCAATCCGTACGCTCCCGGCGCTCTCCCGCGCAAACAAGCTTGCCACCTTGGTAATCCGAGCAAACTCGGCTGTCTCAATCTCAAACGACACCTCCGGCTGCCCCGGTACAATCTGCCGATAATTAGGAAAGTTACCCTCAATCAACCGACTCACCAGCTCAACCTCGGCTACTCGGAACATCACCTGGTTATCATCCATATACAACTCCACATCCCCGGTCGCGTCCCCCAATAGCCGAATCAATTCCTGCATCGTCCGAGCCGGCACGATCGCCGACAACGCCGGCACCTCGCCCACCAGCTCCAGCCGTTTCTCGGCTAGCCGGTACGAGTCCGTCGCCACGATAAACAAGTTACTATCCTCGGTATACAAGTACACCCCAGCCAACACGGGCCGAGCCTCATCCGCCGATGCCGCAATCACCACCTGACTCAAAGCCTCCTTCAACACCCCAGCTTCTAAGGTCAAGATTGGATCAGACATGACCGTCGGAATCTGCGGAAACTCATCCGCGCCGATCCCGTTAATCTTCGATTCATAATGAGGCGTCTTAACCGTCAACACCGCGTCTACCGCCGACAGCTCAATCGTCTCCCGCGGCAAGCTTGATACAAACTCCGTAAACAACCGTGCCGGCACCGTCAGAGAACCCTGTTCCTCAACCTTCGATCCAATCCAATAGTTAATGCCAATCTCTAGATTAGTTGCCGACAACCGCAACCGATTCCCATCTGTTGCCAGTAGCACATTGGCCAATACCGGTAGGCTCGAACGATTTGACACCACTCGTCCAACGTTAGACAGTGCTCGAGACAAGTTCTCTTGAGTTAAGCTAAGTTTCACTTTTCCTCCCCAAGTCTCTTATTAATAAATTCTTTTTATATAGTTATAAGTCGTAGTAATCATAATAAGGCCTGTGGATCCTGAGTAAAAGTCGATTCTTGGCTTTCTCATTATATAAATCCGCTTATGCTTGTTCGGGAAAACCTGTGTTTTTGCCTATGACAAGCGGGGGAGGGGACTGGGGAGACCAAAGAGTAGGGCATCTCCTCCGGTGCAAAAACTCCCCACCACTCACAGCTTGCCCCCAGCCTATCCCCAGGCCTTATACCCAGGTTGTGGAAACTGCTTATGGTCAAAAACGAAGAGGGGAGTGGGGGACCGTCATGCGCCCTTCTTGTCTTGGGTCGTGCCATCCGTCAAGCTCTGGCCCCAGATCTACCGCCCCGGTTCTTTAAGACCATCGACCAATCCCTGCACCTCACCGAATTTCGGTGTTGCTTTCGCGCGCCGACCTCAAATTTTGTCCCGGCACACCGGAATTCGGTGAGGTACCCACACCAGGGTACCTCCTACGAAAGCATACGAACCCTCCAATTAACCAAGAACCACCTAGCTAACTATCCCCAACCGCTCCCTTATCGTCTGCACATCGCTGCGCAAATTATCGTCCGTCTCGATCAGCTTCTCGATCTTGTCAATCGAATGCATCGCCGTCGTATGATCCCGGCCGCCCAGAGCCGCCCCAATCTTGGGAAAACTCAAGCCCAGCTCCTCGCGCATGATATACATAGTGATCTGGCGCGGCACCACAATCTCCTTATCGCGCTTTGGCCCTGTTAGGTCGCTCACCGGCAAATCAAAATACGCTCCCACCCGCTCCACAATCAACTTCGCCGACACCGGCCGCTGCTTGGGGCGGGCCGCTACATCCGTCGCCAACAACCGTTCCACCGTATGCAACTCCGGCTCCATCCCGCTATGCTCATAAGCTGCCATCACCTTGGTTAGCGTCCCCTCCAGCTCGCGGATATTCGATTGCACATGCCGCGAAATAAAATTCACCACCTCCAGCGGCAACACCAGCCCCTGCGACTGAGCCTTACTCTGAATAATCGCCGACCGCGTCTCCAGATCCGGTAATTGAATATCCACCGTAATCCCCATCGCAAACCGGCTCCGTAGCCGGTCCTCCAGCTGCATCAACTGCTGCGGCGGCTTGTCGCTCGAGATAATAATCTGCTTGTTAGCCTGGTGCAGAGCGTTAAAAGTATGAAAAAACTCGTCCTGGGTCTTTTCCTTTCCGACCAAAAACTGCATGTCATCAATAATCAGCACGTCCACATTGCGATACTTGTCGGTAAAAGCCGAATTCTTCTTTTTTTGAATCGCATCAATAAATTCATTCGTAAAGCCCTCAATCGTCACGTACTCAATCCGCTTGCTCGGATCCCGGCGCATAATCTCATTGCCTGTTGCCTGCATCAAGTGTGTCTTGCCCAGCCCCACGCCCCCGTAAATAAAGAGGGGATTGTACTTGGTGCCAGGGTTCTTGGCCACCGCCTGAGCCGCCGCGTGGGCAAAATCATTGCTCGATCCCACTACAAACGTCTCAAAGGTATAGCGTGGGTTTAGGTTCGACCGGCCCATCGGCGCTGTTGGCAAACTCGTTTGCTCCGGTCTAGCCTTAGCGGCCGCCCCACTTCCACCCGACGGGCTGCCGGATGACCGACGAGCTGCCGGATGCGTTGTGGTCGCCGCCCCGGCCGCACTTCCTGGCGCCTTGCCAATGACCTTATATTCGACCGTCCGAATATTACTATCGAGTTTAGCCAATACCTCTTTTATGGCCGCATGGTACTGCTTTTCCAGCCGCTGCTTATTAAAGATATTCGGCACTCCCACTACCATATGTCCGTCTTCATTCGACAAAACATACGTCGGCTTAAGCCAAGTCTTGTAGTGAGCTGGTGCCACCGATACCTCTAGCTCCCCAAGCACAGACTGCCACAGCCCCTTTATGTCCTGCATACCTTTCGCCACTCCTACGTTGATCTTAATCATAATCAGCACAACCCTTTTCCACAACGCTAAAAATTCATTCCCTATCATGGTCGGCTTTATACACACAAAACCGAACGCTAACAGATAAGCATGCAGTGGAAAAGTTGCCCACGAGGTGGGGAAAAGCTTGGGACAAGGCTGAGCATAACCGTAACCGATGGCTTCTTTTGAGCATAAGAACCTTCGGCCGCCCAGCAATGGCCTTGACCTCTACTCTCAGATAGCGTAAAGTACCAAAGTTATGAAGCGAACCTATCAGCCCAAAAAGAGCCGCCGCCAACGCGTCCACGGCTTCCTCAGCCGCATGGCCTCCCGCGCCGGTCGGCTCGTTATCAAGCGCCGCCGCCTCAAGGGCCGCGTCCGCGTCACCGTCTAGGAAGCTCGAAACACGATGCTGGCCCGGAATCACCGACTCCGCAAAGCCTACGAAATCGCCCGCGTCTACAAGAAGGGCAGATATGGTAGTGCCGAAGGAGTCCTTTCGGTTAGGTCAGCTCAGTCGGGGCGGCCAGACAGCCGACTCGTCGTCGTCGTGGCCAAAAAAATCTCCAAGCGAGCCGTCGTTCGCAACACTATTCGCCGCCGTCTTATCGGCCTCATCCAACAGGAGTGGGCGACAGTCCGTCCAGGTTACGATATAGTAATAACAGTTCACAGTGATATTAGTGACCTGCCCGCCACCGATCTGCGTCGGCATCTCGCCATCGCTCTGGCTCGCGCCGGCGTCATCACTACCTAATACAATTGCGGAGCCTACCTCATGTTTGATACGCTACTCGTTCATCCTATCTTCAACCTCCTAGCGATCCTGTATGCTTTTGTTCGCGATTTTGGCCTCGCCATCATCTTGCTAACGATCGTAATCCGTGGCCTGCTTTGGCCTCTCGTCACCAAGCAGCTTCACTCACAACGCGCTCTCCAAGAGCTCCAACCCGAACTCCAGCGCATCAAAACCCAAGCCAAAGGCGACAAACAGCTCGAAGGCCAGCTCGTCATGGAGCTCTACAAAGAGCGCGAAATCAACCCCTTCGCCTCGTTCCTGCCCCTCCTTATCCAGCTGCCTATCTTCTTTGCTCTCTTCATTGTCCTACGCGACATCGTAAAACCTGGCGAAATCGCTCACATCGTTTACCAACCCCTCAAGTCACTGCCGGCCCTGGCCGACATTATTCACAATCACGCCGCTTTCCACCCCACCCTGTTCGGCGCCATCGACCTCACTAAACCGTCGGTCTTCCTCGCTGTCCTGGCTGGTGCCGCTCAGTTTATCCAAACCAAGCAAATTACTCCCAAGCACCAGGCCAAAGACTCTCAGGCCCAAGTCATGGCTGGTATGACCTACGCTTTTCCGGCCCTGACCTTTTTTGTTGGCCTGTCCCTGCCTTCCGCCTTGCCCCTCTATTGGACCACCGCCAGCCTCATGGCCATACTCCAGCAGTACCTCGTGCTCAAACGCGACGTCCAAGAACTGGAGGACGGTACTCCCGCCAAGGCCGCTAACCCTCTGGCCCCCAAGGCCCTCTTGACTGGCAAGCCGTCCGGCCGCAAGAAGAGGGGCAAATAAAAAATGGCTACCTCATACGACGTTACCGACGCCATGGCCTTTGCCAAACTCCGCCTCGAGGAGCTCGTTTCCTTCATGGGCGCCAATATCACCACCACCGTCGACCAGACCGACGATGGTATCGAGCTGGGCATCGAGGCCTCAGTTCACAGCCCGCGCCTCATCGGTCACCGCGGCGAGACCCTCCACGCTCTCGAGTTCCTGCTCAATCAAATCGTCAAAACCCATCACCCCGACGCCCCTCGCGTTCTGGTTGATGTCGGCGGCTACCGCCAGGCTCGCCGTCAGTCGCTCGAGGAGCTGGCTCGCGACACCGCCGCCCAGGTTGTCGAATCCGGCACCGAGCAAGAGCTCAAGCCCATGAATCCAGCCGAGCGCCGTATCGTCCACATGGCCTTACGCGACCTGCCCGGCGTCGAGACCGAGTCTCGCGGCACCGACCGCTCCCGCCGCATCGTTATCAAACCCGCCTAGCCGCATCTCTCTCAGCCGCCTGCTCGTATACCGCCAGTGTCTGCGTTGCTGTTCGTTGCCACGAGAACAGCCTGGCCCGTTCTAACCCCGCTCGCCGCAATTCATTACGCTTACGCTTATACTTAAGGAGGGAAGAGATGGCCCGGCCCAAATCCTCCACCTCTGCTGGGTCAAAATACTCCGCGGCCTCGCCTCCAATCTCGGGCAAACAACTCGCCCTCGAGGCTACCACCGGCAGTCCGAGCGCCATCGATTCCAGCATCTGCAAGCCAAACCCTTCCGTCAGCGACGGGTAAACGTACATCTTGGCTTGCCGGTACAGCGTTACGAGCTCACCCTCGGTCACAAAACCCGTAAAAATCACCCGATCCCTCACCCCCAGCTCCTCAGCTAGCTTCTCCAGTCGCTCTCGAAAATAATCCGGCTTACTCGTACTCACCAACTTTAGATCAGGATAGTCTGCCTCAAGGAGCTTTAAGGCCCTCACTGCCAGGCCCAGATTCTTATACGGATAAACATTGCCCACGTTCAGCAAGAAATCGCCCCCAATCCCCAGCCTCTCGATTGACTCCGGCCTGGCCAGGTTAGCATCGGCGGCCAGTAACGTTACCGTCACGCGCCTCTCCGTCACGCCAAATCGCCGCATCAGCTCGCCTTTCACGTACTCGGTCGGCGTTATAATCCGAACCGCTCGCCGCACATTTACGGCCAACACCAACCAAAACGGCCATCGCTTTAGCCGGCGTACGAGCCGCTTTAGACCCGTACCTCGACTCGTATCAAAATCCAACAGCGTCAAATCATGCACCGTCACCACACGTCGGCCGCCGTATAGCATAGGCGCATTTCCGGATACAAAGTGTACCACATCCGGCCGCAACCGAGCGATCACCCCAGGCAACCGCAGCTGCTCACCCAGACTGTAAGGATTAATATCCACCTCGAGCCGCCGAAAATTCTTAGTCGTTGGCTCCCATAGTCTTCGGTCAGCCGGTCGGGTCAGTACCACATAGTCGTTAATCCGATCCTGTCTCGCCAGCTCGTCTAGGAGCACTCGCGTATATCGGCCTACCCCGGTCCAAAACAGCATCCGACCATCAATCACGATTTTCATATCAGCATTATAGGCTAATCCCGTCGTTCATACAGGATAAGCCAACTCCCATCCGGCAAGCGGTCAAATTGCCGCACCACACGCCAGCTCCCACCTACAGCCGGCTGTCTGTCAGTCGTTCGGTAGACCAAATATCCCGCCGCCTCTTGCCCTGATACGATCGGCAGTCCAAACCGCCGTCCATAGTACAAAACATCCCAATTATTAAGCCAAATCGTATCACTACCATTAAAAGCCACCGGTCGCGGTCGCCGCCCCATCACCTCAAAAGCCTCCTCTAGCCACCATCGCTCACCCGACGGCCGGCCAATAATATAGCCATGAGGACCCCACACCACCAGCCGCTCATCGCCCACCCTTAGGGCCACATCCTGCCTTACCGCTCCCGCCCCAAAACTCACCACCCCAAACATCACCACCGAGTAGCCCACCAGCCCCCACTGCGCCCACCGCCGCAGCCGCCGCCCCACAAACGCCAACCCGGCGCAGCACAGCAGCACAATCATCGGCACCATCGGCAAGGTATAGCGCGGATCCTTATTGCGCAGCAAGCCAAAACCAATTCCAATACCCACAATGCCCAGTACCACGTATCCTACTTGGCTCCATCGCTGCCGGTGCCGCAAGGCCACCACCGTGCCTATCACGAGCACCACAGCCAGCCCCAAGTACAACTGAACGTTAACCAAGTTCAACACGTACCAAATATTAGATGCCCAGCTGCCTATTGCCGGATCGCCCTCTCGTACCCCCGCTGCTACACCATTGGCCAGCAAATCAATCCTGATCTGATGCTGGTTGGCGGCATACCAGCCACTGGGAATCGCATAAGCCCACACCGCCGCCATCGTCACTCCCGCCAACCTGCTCACCTTTCGTTGCCGCCAGGCCGCCACCACCGCTACTCCGATCGCGTACGCCACCGGTAGCCCAATCAACAGTCCAAACGTCCATTTCAACAACATGCCCAGACCCACCATAACCCCCGTAGCCGCCGACCAGCCCCGGCGCCCAAAACCCTCTGATCGAATCAGACCATACAATGCTGCCATCGTCATGGCCGCCGCCGGAGCATCTAGCTGGAACTCCTTAAACTGACTAACAAACATCGGCGTTGCGATCGTCACCACCGCTGCTGTCAGACCCACCGTCCGCCCCCACAACCGCCGTCCCGTCGCATAGACGGCCGTCACCAGCATGCCCACAAACACCACGTTCGAAGCCACCGCCACGCTCACACTCGTACCAAACAGCCCGTACCACGGCACCACCAGCCAGTACGCCAACGGCGGGTAGTACCAATAGCTCAACGCCAGATCAAACCACTGATGGCCGCGCCCCATGTCGTAATAAGCCAGACTGTTATATAGATGCCGAGCCATATCCCAGTGCGGCGGCCGCAGCTCCAGATGCGTCCACAACCCATTGAGCAGCCCCACTATCAAGGTGATGGCCGCGAGCACCAGTACATCCCAACCCAACCAGTTGCGGCGCCGCAACGCCCTCAGGGCGGCCTCAGCTCGTCGCTTCATCGCCGGATCGATTCACCACCAGCCCCATCGTCAGTCCAATCACCACCCAAATATGCATCACATACAAAGTCGAAAACGCGTAGTACTGAATCGCAAACGCCCCCAGTACGCCCATCAGACTAATCAACCACACCCGCTCTTGCGCCGCCAACCGCCTCCAGGCTTTCCTGGCCGCCACCAGCAAGGTCACAAACAAGCCCACCAACGTCCCCAGTCCCAACAGGCCCGTTTCTGCCATCACTTCCAAATATTCGTTATTGACCGTTACTTCGCCACCCGTCTTGCCATACAGCTCTGGCCGGGCGCCTTTCGCGTACGTCCCAAAATTTCCCAGTCCAAAACCCAACAACGGTCGTTCCCGGAACGCTGCCAGCGCCAGCTTCTTGTTGGTGGTTCGGTCGCTATCGGCCGACCCGCTACTGGGTGTAAACGTAGTTGATTGGCGCGTATATGTCACCACTGCCTGACTCCCGCCCTTACTGTCGTGTTGAGTCACAGCATAAATACTGCCAATCGCGGCCGCCCCGCCCAGGGCAATCATCCCCAACCCGACCGCCGCCCGCTTCCAGTGTGTCTTGGTTGCAAGCATAATCGCTATAAAAATCAGACCGGCAATCGACCCCCAGATCGCTCCTCGCGACAGCGTCAAACTCATAATATAAGCGTACAAAAACAACAGCCCATACCACCACCTCGTCAGACGACCACTATAAATCAAACCAAACGTCACCAAGAACGGAATCAGCAAAAAGTTAGCAAAATAGAGCGGCTCCAGCCCAGTTGCCTGAATCCGCGGAAAACCAAACACCCCCTTGGTGTAAATTTCCCGCAGGCCCGTAAGATGAGTGGACAAGCCCAAGCTATCCCCAAAGAACTGAAACACCCCCACCGCACAGGCTATCACCGCCCCGATCGTCATTGCCCGAAACAACGCCATCCAGTCCAATCGCTTAACCGACCGCGACACCAGTACGCATGTTGCCATCACGAGGCCCGTCGCCACCAGGGCTACCAGTCCACGTTTAACATTCAACGCCTGCAAAACGCTCAAAATCGCCACAAACCCATAGCTAACCAGCCAAAAATACGGCTGCTTCGGCGACAGCCACGGCACCGCCCGGACTACCTGCCATCCCAGTGCCGCTAGTGCTATCGCCACCACGACGTAACTTAGTCGTACCGTAAAACTAACTCCCAGCACCGACCAGTCAAACGACGGAATCCGCTCAAATGGCAGCAAAAAGACCAATGCCAACAACCAATAACGACGCAAAAACTCAATCACGTTGCTATTCTAGCACAGCCCGCCATTTGACTTATCTGGCTTGGCACGGGAAAATCGAAACCATTACAGGAGTAGACAGTGGCAAACAAACGCGCGCTTATTACCGGAATCACGGGCCAGGACGGCTCTTACCTCGCTGAGTTACTCTTGGGCAAAGGCTATGAAGTTCATGGCATCATCCGCCGCTCAAGCAGCTTTAATACCGGCCGCATCGACCACCTTTATAT
Organism: uncultured Candidatus Saccharimonadales bacterium; assembly: GCA_964405545.1. Lineage (GTDB taxonomy): Bacteria > Patescibacteriota > Saccharimonadia > UBA4664 > UBA4664 > CAYOOH01. The sequence continues at coordinate 16,662 of CAYOOH010000012.1, forward strand.
CGACCCCCACGACGACACCAAACTATACCTCCACTATGCCGACCTTACCGACGACAGCAGTCTCCACCGGCTGGTAAAAAAAATCCAACCCGACGAAATCTACAATCTAGCCGCCCAAAGCCACGTCAAAGTCAGTTTTGACCAGCCCATCTACTCCATGGAAACCGTCACCGCCGGCACCGTCCGCCTGCTCGAAACCATTCGCGAAGAAGGTATCAAGACCCGTT
>CAYOOH010000013.1:0-3724 GCA_964405545.1 uncultured Candidatus Saccharimonadales bacterium
TTTACTTATCTATTTTAGCACTCACTTAGCAGGTCTGCTAAGGGCCTTTTAATAGTATAAAATTGGCACTCGAACGTCAAGAGTGCTAGCGGGATTGGCAAAGCTAGGGGCCAGGAGAGGCACTAGAGATTTACTATGAGTGAGTAGAGCCAACTTTTACCATGGCGTGACGAAGGATGGTTGAACCAAGCTTGTAGCCGGCCTGCAGCTGCTCGGTGACAGTGTCGCCGGTGCCGTCGGTGGCGATGGCTTCGTGGAGGTGCGGGTCGAACGGCTGGCCGACAGCGTCAAAGCGCTCAACACCCAGGCCGGTCAGCACTTGGTCGAACTGAGCACGGATGGCGTCGATAGAAGCAGCCCAGGCCGGATCGAAATTGGCGGGCCGATGGGACTGCTCGGCATCAAAACTGTCACGAACAGCCAGGAAGTCGCGGATAACGCGCGACTTGGCAAAATCGATGACATCGGCGCGCTCGGCCTCGGCTCGCCGCTTGTAGTTAGCAAACTCGGCTTGGAGACGCTGGAGATCGGCGGTGAGGTCGGCGGCTTGAGTGGTGGCAGCAGTGTTAGAGTCGCTTGAGGGGTTGGCGACGCCGGCGGCATCTCCGGCATAAGCGGTTGATTGAGAATGCGTCTCGACATGAATATGGCTGTCGGATTGGGATTGGGATGAGGCGTCGGGAGCCTGGTGGTCTTTTTTGGTCATGTCTCTACTGTACAAAAGCTAGCACTCGATGGTCAAAGGTGCTAGATGAGAAGGGACCGCCTCTGTATGAGGGGCGGCCCATGGTTGGTGAATCGCGGGCTTATTAGCTCTCCGGACCCAGGTAGATGTAGAGGTGATCGGACGGCAGGCCGAGCCCGGTTTGAAGGATTCCGTGGTGCGGCGGCTGCTGAATATTGCGCTCCAGCAGAGTACGGATCAGCTTTAGTGCGGGCTGGGCGCCGGGTGGGGGTGCCAGCTCTAGGAACGGCAGACCATTGACGTTGATCACAGTGGTGACCCAGCCGCCCGCATGGTCAACCGAGCGCAAACGGCCGGTCGGGTTGTCGGCCAGCTTCTGAGTGAGGACATAAGCCTGGCGGTCGACCTGCACCAAGGCGTCCCGCAGGGCGGCTAGTCCTTGCTGGGCCAGCCGCACAACGTGAATGCCACCATCAACCGCAGCTATGTGGACGCCGACGCAGACGCGAGCGATTTCGATCATGGGTTTCTCCCGAAGGCAGAGGGATAGAACTAATATATACTACAACTAATTTAGCGTTTCTTCAAGTAGACGACCCGTATATTGAACGAGGCCGATAACGGGGCCGTAGTTCTGGCGGGTGGGGCCAAGGACGCCGATGTAGCTACGGGCCGAGAAGGGCGATTCGAAACGACTGATAATGAGGGTAGCGCCAGAGGTACGGCCGACGGGGTTTTCGCGGCCGATGTAGACGGAGATGGGCGCGTTGGGGGCGGCTTCGGCCAGCCATTCTTCGAGGGAGTCGAGGAGACGGGCCAGCTCGTAGGCCTGGGTGCCGCCAAAGAACTCGGGTTGCTGAAACAGGCTGGCCATGCCGGACAGGTAGAGGTTGCCGCCGATGGTGCCGAGGCCGAGGTTGGAGGTGACGTGAGCTAGGGATTCGACGGCGTTCTTGATGGCCCGCTCAACTTGGCCGGCCGAGTGAATGCGGCGGGCCAAGGCTTGTTCGTGACGCCGGTCGGAGCTAGGGGCGTCACCCAAGGCGTTGACGTAGACCCGGTAGCCTTTGTCGGTGGGGACGCGGCCGGCCGAGATGTGGGGCTGCATGATGAGACCGAGGTTTTCGAGCACGGCCATTTCGGCGCGAATGGTAGCGCTGGAGGTGTCGAATTGGACGCAGAGCGCGCTGGAGCCGACCGGCTCGGCGGTCTGGGCGTAGGTCTCGACAATGGCGTGCAGGATTTGCTCTTGGCGGGATGTCATGGGATTATAATACCAGTTTGGCACTCATTAGTAAAGAGTGCTATCAGACAAGGTTGCGACCCGTGGCTAGTTTAAGCCACGGGCCGATGGTTTTTTATGCGGGCGAGCTTGGCGGGGTCGTCAGTTGTCGGTGCGGTGAGGCCGAAGCCGGGCTGAGAGGCGCCAGCGACGGATCAAGATACCCAGCCAGACAACGGCGGCGAGGACCGTGACGGTCCCGGCCACGAAGACCACGTCCGGCCGGTGCAATACCAGGTTGAAGGCTGTGAGGCCGAAGCCGCAGCCGGCGATGAATGAGGTGAAACGAAGCCAGCTATTGAGCTTTTCCATCTTTCTGCGGTCCGCCAGCTGACTGGCAAAGCTGTCGGACCGACTGTGAGGATCGTCCGAGGGTAGGGTAAAAAGATCTTTCGCCATGATGCTCCCGTCTCGTGCAATCTTGAACCTGAACAGAACTCTTACATTATGACATATAACTATATCTTTGCAATCTTTAGCCAAGAACAGCTGGGAATTGGAGTTTTGCCTAAGGATTGGGAAGCCAAGAAAGGGCAGACTGCGAGGGTGAGTAAGGAGACGAGCGATGTTGTATGGGATTGTAGTGATTTTGTTTGTGTTGTGGGTGCTCGGGCAACTGGTCCACTTCGGAGGCGAGTTTATCCACTTACTGTTGGTGTTGGCTGTGGGGTTGTTTATTTATAACGTCTTCATTAAGCGCAAATCTGGTCCGCCAGCAGCCTAGTCGTGGAGTGGACAGGCAGCTTAGTTAGCAGTCGGGGCGAGGGCTTGGAGGCTGGTTAGGGATTGGGCTAGCGGGGTCGAGTTGGCTGCTGAGACGGTCAGGGGGAGAGCAGCTATGCAGAACGCGGCCAGGGTCCGACGTACCAGAGTGCGAGGAGTCATTGGCTGGGGTTTTTTTGCTCGTTGGTTAGAAGGAGCTGAGGATTCCAACGGATTGGGCATATTGCAAAACTCGTGATTAATGAACTGTATTATTTATACCACTTATGGTCGAAATTTGCTGATGGTCGGCTATACTTTAGGCAACAATAAGGGAGTGTGATGGCTAAGGCAGCGAATTTTTCATTACCGGATCAAACAGGCGTGGAGCGATCGCTGGCGGATTTCGCCGGCCGATGGTTGGTGGTTTATTTTTATCCACAGGATGATACGCCCGGCTGCACGACTGAGGCTTGTGAGTTTCGAGATTCGTATGTGGTGCTTCGGGAGCACAAGCTGGAGGTGGTGGGTATTTCTAAAGACTCGGTGGAGAGCCATGCTGGGTTTGCCGAGAGATATGCTCTGAATTTTCCGATTTTGTCCGATGTGTCCGGTGAGGTCCGCAAGGCCTACGGGGCATCGGGATTGGGTCGAGAGCGGATGACTTTTTTGATTAACCCGGCGGGGGAGATTGTGCGGGAATATCCCAAGGTCACCCCTAAGGGTCATGCGGCTGAAATTCTGGCCGATTTTGACAAGCTTAGTTCCTAGGTGGGCTAGGGTTTGGGCGTGGGCGGGGTTGGTTTGGCTAAGAGACGCCGACGCAGGTAGAGGCCAACGGCGGCGGCCAGTCCGATCAGCACCAGAGCGCCTAGCCCCACGAAGGCGGAATTTTTGACCAAACTAGGTTGCTGGCTGGGGCTGGGCGAGACAGGCGACGGACTGGGTGAGGCGGACCGCTCGGCGGCCGGCGAGCTCGTGGGAACCGCGGCCGGCGCGACGGCGACCGCTGGCGGGGCGATGGCCGGCGCGACGCCACTTGGACCAGGTGTTGA
>CAYOOH010000013.1:3734-12508 GCA_964405545.1 uncultured Candidatus Saccharimonadales bacterium
ACTATCGGCAGACTCGGGGTAGGGCTCGAGGTAGTGGCCGGGACTGGAGTGGAGCTAGCGGTAGGAGCGGGAGTGTGAATGGTGACTGGCGTGGAGGCGGGAGTGGGAGTGGGGGCGGCGGTGACGGCGACCTGACCGGTTCCTTTATGGCAGCCGCTGGAAGGCCAATAGCCGTTAAAGCTAAAGCCGGAGCTGGCCTTGAAGGTGGTGGAGTTGGAGCCACCGCGGGCGACAAAAAAGGTACCGCCGGGAAAACCTTTGATTTCCATGCCGCCGGAGTAGGGGTCGTTGGAAGGGACGGAGAAGGTGACGGTGACGGACTGGCCGACAGTAAGGTTGATGGTGGAGGGTGTGAAGTAACCGCCGGAATTGCAGGATGCGCCGTAGGTGCCGGCGGTGACGCTGAGGCTTGTGGCAGCGGCGGCCGGCAGGGGTGCAACTAGGGTTATTATTAGTGCTGAAAGTATCGATGCTATGGCGGTTCGTACCTGATTCATGGGCTTTCCTCTGTTTGTACTGTCTTAGTGTAGCATGAGTATTATGGGGCCGGGCTAGCGGCTGGTAGATTGGGGCGTAGCCGGTAGGGCGGGGTTGCTGATTAATCGGTGCGCCATGATACTATCAGGATATGAGTCATAGTGACCGTCTTGATAGTGCCGGAGCGGCTGGTAGCGATTTTAGGCAGGCCGCTAGCATCCATGAAATAGTTGATGAGCGGGCTATTGATGCTACTGTGGAAGCAATCACCACTCCTGAGACTATGGTGCAACGCCACCCGGACTGGCCACGCATCCGAATGCAGGTGCATTATGGGCCGCACAATGCCGGTAAAGATTTCCGTCGAGTCAAAGAGGTCTTGAGCGGCGCTCGGATTTTTTTTCCAGAAAATGTTGATCCCAGCTTTGCAGCTGACCTGCAGCATTATGCCGACCCTGTTCCTGGCAGCGGTGCGGCTTTTGACGCCTCGAACATGCGAGATTCCGCTGAACGGGTGTTGGCTGAGGCCGTATATGGCACGGGGATTATTGTGGGTCACATTGATATTGATAGGACTCAGGACCCGGAGTTTTTTAACCAGTTAACCGAGGGGCTTACAATGCATCTGCCGGAGGACGGCCCGTTTGATGCGTGTTTAGATAGCTTATATAGGCACAAGGTTACCTCGAGGGCGCTGCATGATGAGCGGGAGCGACAGATTTTTGATACTCACCTTGAAGCAGAGCTTATGCGGATATTTCGAGAGCATCCAGAGCTCTTGGCCTTAAAAGACCGAGACGAAGAATTGGTGATTGTTGCCACCATGGGCTCTTATCACTCCTCCTATCACACCAAAGCCGAGGCAACCGGAATTACCGTCGAGTATAGCTTTAGCGAAGAGCCGTTTGACCGCAGGCACCTTGACCAGGTAGACGCAGCAATTGACCGTGGTGAACGGCCAAGCAGGGACTTGCTAGCTAAGGCCTATTTTGAGGAATTATTATTTCCCTCTCTTCACCTAGGTGAGCATACGCCACAAAACGAATGGGGCGCCCAGAATTGGGTAACGTATGTACGCGACACCGCTGAAGCTTTTACAACTGAGGAAATCCAGGCTATCTATGAGCACAACCAGGCTATGGCTGCGGCTGGTCGGCCGGAGGTTGATATTGAGGCGCTGGTCGAGGAGAAGGGGTTGCCGGCCGTTCCTCGGACGGAAGCTGAGCTTGAGGCGTATGTGCGCTGGAGCCGGCAGCCTAGTGATAGTACTTGGCAGGAGTTTGAAGGCTTACAGAAAGCGCGTCTTGCAGGGGCGGCGGAAAAAGCTGCCTCTGATTCCCGAATCAAAGCCTGGCTTGAGCAACAGGGTGGAAGCGGGTCTTAGGAGTCTTTGCTCACCAGCACCATAAAGGCCTCGGCGGGGATGTCGACTTTGCCGACGCGTTTCATGCGTTTTTTGCCGCGTTTTTGTTTGTCCAGGAGCTTGTTTTTGCGGGTGACGTCACCGCCGTAGAGTTTGGCGATGACGTCTTTGCGGACGGCTTTGACGTCTTCGCGGGCGATGATTTTGCCACCGATGGCGGCTTGGAGGGAGACTTCGAAGTTTTGGCGAGGGATGAGGTTCTTTAGTTTTTCGACGATGTGTTTGCCGGTGCGGAGGGCTTCGTCTTTGTGGGCAATGAGGGACAGGGCGTCGACGGGGTCGCCGGCGACGAGGATGTCGAGGCGGACGAGGGCTTCCGTGCGGTAGCCGGCCAGCTCGTAGTTGAAGGAGCCGTAGCCGGAGGTAATGGACTTGAGGGAGTCGTAGAAGTCGGTCAGGACGTTGGCTAGGGGTGCGTCGAAGGCGAGGAGGGCGAGTTTTTCGTCGACGTAGGAGAGGTTGGTTTGGAGGCCGCGGATTTGGTTGATGAGGCTGATGACGCCGCCGATGTAGTCGCCGGGGACGACGACTTCGCCCTTGATCCAGGGCTCGCGGACTTCGTGGATGGTGCTGGGGTCGGGCAGGTCGGCGGCGGAGCGGATGGTGCGCTCAGTGCCGTCGGTGGCGACGACGATGTAGTCGGTTGAGGGACTGGTGACAACCATATCGAGGTTGTATTCGCGCTCGAGGCGCTCGCGGATAATGTCGAGGTGGAGCAGGCCGAGGAAGCCGACGCGGTAACCGAAGCCGAGGACTTGGGAAGTTTCGGGTTCGTAGAGGAGGGCGGCATCGTTGAGCTTGAGTTTTTCGAGGGCGTCTTTGAGGGCGGGGTATTGCTCATTGGAAGTGGGGAAGAAGCCGGCGAAGACGAATGGTTTGACCTGGCGGTAGCCGGGGAGCTGATCGGCGGCAGGATCGCGGGTAAGCGTAACGGTATCGCCGACGCGGGCCTCGGAGATGGACTTGAGGTTGGTGACGACGTAGCCGATTTGGCCGGTGAGGATGTCGGGAGCGGCGGTTTGTTTGGGGGCAAAGGTGCCAACCTCGACGGCTAGGCCGGTAGCGCGGGTGGCCATGAGGACGAGGTTGTCGTGGCGCTTGATCTGGCCGTCGACGACGCGGATAAACAGGATAACGCCGCGGTGAATGTCGTAGATGGAGTCGAAGATGAGGGCGCGAAGGGGCGCGTCGGGTTGACCTTTGGGAGCGGGGATGTCGGCGACGATGCGGTCGAGCAGCTGCGGCACGCCGGCGCCGGTTTTGCCGGAGACGCGCAGGATGGAGTCGGGGGTGCAGCCGAGGAGCGAGGAGACTTCGGCGGCGACGCGCTCGGGGTCGGCGGCGGGCAGATCGATTTTGTTGAGCACGGGGATAATCTCCAGGCCGGCTTCGATGGCCAGGTAGACATTGGCCAGGGTCTGGGCCTGGATGCCCTGGGAGGCGTCTACAACCAGGACGGCGCCTTCGCAGGCGGCTAGGGAGCGGGAGACTTCGTAGGAGAAGTCGACATGGCCGGGGGTGTCGATGAGGTTGAGGGTGTAGGTCTGTGGGATGTACGCCTGCGGAGATAGTCCTGCCTGGCTCCGCTGAACGGGGAGTCCGTTGCTGGGTGTCTGCGTCTGCTGAACCACATCGGAGCTATCGGCAGGACTATCTCCTCCGGCTAGGCCGCTTGCTAGGTTCGCTCCGGACAGAGCTTCTTCTTGGCTCCGCTGAACGGGGGGTGAGGTGAGGTTCGTATGTATTTGCAGAGCCACAGCGGAGCTATCAGAAGAAGCTCTGTCCTGCGCACTACCCGTCGTGGGATGGTGGGGAGCGCCACTCCCCTGTCGGCTAAAGTCGCTCCCCTGCCCGGGGTCGAGCGCTGTTGGCGTCCAGTGCATGCGGACGGGCTGGAGCTTAATGGTGATGCCTTTTTCGCGCTCGAGATCCATGGAGTCGAGGAGCTGGGCCTGCATGTCGCGCTTGCTGACGGTGCCAGTGAGCTCGAGCATGCGATCGGCCAAGGTGGATTTGCCGTGGTCGATGTGGGCGATGATGCAGAAATTGCGGGTATGGGATTGGTTCATTAGGGGTTGATTATATCACAAGTTGTGGTATTGTTTGTAAGCACTTCCGATTTGGCAGTTACTCGTGGAGAACCCGAAGATTCTAAGGAGTTTGGGTATGCCATACACATCAGGACGCCGGCCGGGCGACAAGCCAGTGGGCCGACGGCCGCGGCTGCGTCTGAGCGTTTCGCTGGGTCTTAAGGTTGGCGCGATCTTGGGCGTAATGGTGCTGTTGATTAGCTGGGTGGCCGTCTGGATTACGACAGACAACTTGGGCCAGGCCGTGACCACGGCCGCCATCATAGCCGCGATCACCGGCATTATCGTCGGCGTACTGACCGGCCTGGTTGCTGCCGGTCTGGGAGAGATGTGGCGCGACTTTTTCCAGGGCGGCTCGTCAAAGTAAGCGGGTCACCAAAAAGATCGTCGCCCTGAGCGCACAGGCTCAGGGCGATTTTTGCAGTTGATCTAGCTGAAGAGGTAGAGCAAAAGGGACACGATGAACGACAGCGCAATCAGGGCCATGGCGATGTAGAGGAAAAGCCGGAAGCGCTGGCCGGTCTGATGGACTTTGGCGTCGCGCTGGAGCGGGTCATCGAGGGTGTGCATGACGGTAGTGGAGGTTACGCGCTTGGACCATCGGTCGATGTTGGTCCATTTGAGCCAACGCCAGACGTGCCTGAGTGCGCGGCGCGGCTTATCGGCCCGGACCAGGTTGTACGAGGCCATGATTTCCTCGAGCGCCACCAGGTCGGGGATAACTGTATCGGCAGGCCTGGGGACGGATGGCGTAACAAGGCCGCCTTCTGGCGCCTGGCCGGGAACGATGCGACTGATGCGGTAGGCGTGGGGATCGCCGAGCACAGGTTCTATAACTACCCACATATCAATGGACTGAACGTAGACGGTCTGTTCGGCCGGGCGCGATGGAGTCATGGTTGCCTCTCTCCAGAAGATCGGGACCTGGCAAAGGTGCCGCGGCTATTATATATGATATAGTGAGTCGACTCATCGGACTGATGGGTTGGATTGTTGAAGATTTGAGCAAGCGAGAGGTGCGATGTGATCGCAACAGAAGCGGACCTGGCGGAATGGATCCAGGATAACTGGTCTGAGCTTGCCCGGACGGCCACTGCGGTTAAACATGCCAGCAATACATTGACGTATATAAGTTTTGAGCTGGGGGACTTGCGGGTGCTCCTAAGGCTTGTGATTGGCCGGCGCAACAGCCTTACGCTGACGATCCTCGTCTATGATCCTGAGCCGCCGATCTTGGCGGATCGGATGGTTTGCTGGGGCAAGCCTCTGAACTCCGACTCGCCGATTGATCTGAATGATCTGGGCGCAAGGATTCGGGAAGGGGCTGATCCGGTAGAAACGTGTCTAGCCGCACTTACTGCACTGGCGAATCGAGCGACGCGCAATCCGGTCCGGTGGGGCAGAGTGCTTCGGATGACGGAAGTCGCCTCTGATTCGGTTCGGGCGGTGTCCGGCGGTCTGCCGGGTTCTAATCGTCGGAGCCGGGGTGTTCGCCGCCCTCGCGGTTAAAAGTTTTGCCGGGCCTGCTTTTGATGTAAAGCAGGCCTTATTCTTTTGTTGTAGAGATTATATCTACTATATTTTTCTTCTAAAATTCTTTGGGGAAGGCTTTTTTTGCTTTTTGTATATTTTTGGTCGGTTATCTTTGGACAATTCTAGTAGAGCCGTGTAGGATGAGCGCATTATGAATGAACGAATTATTGAGCAAGCGTTGGCAGGACTAGAGCTGGCGCCGAATGCCGTGGCGCTGTATTTGCAGAGCTACCGGACGGGCCGGGCGACGGTCGGGCGGCTGGCAGCCTTGAGCGGCATGGACCGGTCATCGGCCCATTTGGCGGCGACCCAGCTGCGGGCGGTTGGATTGCTAGAGGAGATGCCGGACGGCGGGCGGACGATGGTGTGGGTGAAACCGCCCAAGGAATTATTGACCCGGCTGCGGATTCGAATGCGACGGCTGCGGCAGCAGTTTGATGCGGTGGAGGACGCGCTGCCGCAGCTGGAGGCCGGTTATGTAGCTGCTAAATCGGCGCCGGTACTACAGACGTTTGTGGGCCGGGAGGGGTTGCACCAGATTGAGGCTAATATTTTGGAGGAGGCCCGAGGCGAGATTTTGCTAATGACCAACCAAGCGACTGAACGGCTAGTGTTTAATGAGGCGGATCACCGGGAGTTTATTACCGAACGGATGCGGCGGGGGTTGCGGATCCGGGTGCTGGCGGTGGATACGCCGGAGGGCCGGGAGCTGGTGCGGACGGACGAGCAGTGTTTGCGGCAGACCCGATTGATTGGGAACGGGACTATGGGCAGCACCGACGCCGGCTTGGTCGGGACGAGACGGGCGGGAGGCGGGGCCGGGTTGGAATCACTGAGGGATGGTGCGGCAGCGGTCGCGGGAGCTGGTGGCGGGAGCGGATTGAGCGGAACGACCGAGGCGCCGTTTGAGAGCGAGACGTATATTTATGGTGACCGGGTGGCGATGCTGTCGTTTGGGGGGATGGTGATGGGGTTTGTGGTGCGGTCGAATGATTTTGCCCAGGCGCAACGCTGGTGTTTTGAGCAGTTGTGGAAAGGGGCGGCGTAATGGATGTGTCGGCCATTAAGCAGATGGAACTCATGGCGGCGGCCCGAGGCGATGTGGTGAGTCTGGCACAAGGGATTCCGTCGTTTGATACGCCGGAGGTGGTGAAGGCGGCGGCGGTACGGGCGATTGGCGATGGGCGAGCAGCGGCGTATTCGCTGACGTATGGTTTGGCCGAGCTGCGCCAGGCGATTGCGGCGGATTTGGCGCGGGATGGCATGGATTACGACTGGGAGCGGGAGATTGTGGTGACGTGCGGGGCGGCCGAGGCGATCGCGGCTAGCCTGCGGGCGCTGATTGGGAGCGAGCGGCGGGAGGTGATTGTGCCGGCGCCGTCCTACGCGTCGTATCCCGGAATGGTGAGGGCGGCCGGCGGGATGGTGCGGTATGTGGAGCTTGAGGAGACGGATAGGGGCTGGCGGCTGGACGTGGAGGACTTGCGAGCCATGATGGGGCCGCAGACAGCAGCCGTCTTACTGGCTAACCCGAATAATCCGACCGGACATTGCTATAGCCGGGAGGAGCTCGTGGCCGTGGCGGAGGCGGCGGCCGAGGTGGGGGCCTACGTGATTTGCGATGAAGTGTACCGGGACTTTGTGTTTGGAGAGGACGGGACTTGGGGGGTGGGGGAAGGAGTGCAGGAGTGCGGCAGGTGGTGGTCGCCGGCCATGGAGAAGGGTTTTGGTCAGACGGTGATACGAGTGTTTAGTTTTTCGAAGGCTTTTGCCATGACTGGCTGGCGAGTGGGTTATGTCCATGGCGCGGCCGAAGTGATGGGGCGAATCGTGGGAGTCCATGACGGCCTGGTGACGTGCGCGCCGGTGGTTTCACAATATGCGGCGGTGGCGGCGTTGACCGAGGGACGACCGGCGGTGGCGGCTTTTTGCCGGGCGTTGCAGGAGCGGCGCGATAGGCTGTGCCGGTGGCTGGATAGTCGGGCGGACTTGTTTCGTTACCGGCGACCGGAGGCAGCTTACTTTGTGCTGGCGCGGCTGGTGGGCGAGGCTGACGATTGGGCGTTTGCGCGCCGGCTCCTGGATGAGGCCGGGGTGGCAGTGGTGCCGGGGTCGGCTTTTGGTCCGGGCGGAGAGGGGCGGGTGCGGTTATGTTTTGGCCGGAGCGAAGCAGATTTGGCCGAAGCCATGGAGCGAATTGATAAATGGAGAGCAAGGGTATGAAGGTTTTGGTATTGGGTGGGGGAAGTTCGGCGGAGCGGGAGGTAAGTCTGCGGTCGGCGGAGGCGGTACGATCGGCCTTGGTGGGGCTAGGGCATGAGGTGGTAACGGCAGACCCGCGGGACGGGACCGAGGTAGTGCGGTCGGCGGCGAGGGGGTGCGGGGTGGTGCTGCCGATTTTGCACGGTGCGGGCGGCGAGGATGGGGTGATTCAGCGATTGTTAGACGAGATTGGCCTGCCCTATCTGGGGTCGGGGGTGGTGGCGTCAGAGTTGTGTTTTGATAAGGTGGCGCTAAAGGAGGTGATGCGGACTAACGGCATACGGACGCCGCGATCTGAGGTGGTGACGGCCGAGACGTTTGCAGGCTCGGCGCTGGTGCAGGCGCCGTTCGTGCTGAAGCCGGTCCAGGACGGGTCGAGTGTGGGCATGATGATTTGTCGGGAACTGCCATATGATGAGGATCGGGCGCGGGCATTGCTGGCGCAGCACGGACAGATGTTAGTGGAGGAGTTGATTGTAGGGACGGAGATTACGGTGGCGGTTTTGGGCCAGGAGGCGCTGCCGGTGATCGAGATTGTACCGCCGGCGGGCGAGGAGTTTGACTATGATAATAAATATAATGGTGCCACGAAAGAGCTGTGTCCGGCGGTCAATGTTGCGGCGGCGGTGCAGGCCGAGGCGCGGGCAACGGCCGAGCGGCTGCATGAGCTGGCGGGGTGCCGGCATTTGTCGCGGACAGATATGATGGTGGAGGGGGACGGCCAGCTGTACGTCCTGGAGGTTAATACGATGCCGGGGCTGACGGGTCAGAGTTTGTTTCCAAAGGCGGCAGCGGCGGCCGGCCTGGATTGGCTGAGTCTGGTAGCGCGGTTGGTGGAGGCGGCAGTTGAGCGAGCCGCATAGCTAGCGGACAAACCGGTCGTGGAGCTAGCGTTAGCGGATGTATGCAAAACGGCCCGACCCCCAAGGGCTGTCGGTCGCGCCGGGGCTGGGGAGAGACCAGGGTAGTACGTAACCCATGAGCTGCCG
>CAYOOH010000013.1:12518-15845 GCA_964405545.1 uncultured Candidatus Saccharimonadales bacterium
AGCCGCACTCGCAAAACCCGCCTGGGCGGAGTGCCTTGCGTTCTTAATCCACAGCGCCCCCCCTTCGAGGGGTGGGGGGCGGGGCCGGGGATGGGGTGTCACCAGTCTAGTAGGTAGCCGATGAGCTCCCGGGCGGTCATTTTGGTGGTGTAGTCGGAGCTTGTCAGGGTGACCCGGCCCCACTGGAGCAGGAGGGTGATGGTTTGTCTGGGATCGGAGCGCTCGGTCAGGATGGCGCGCCGCTCGCTGCCGGGCTGGTTCTGAACCACACTGTCGAGGACGAATTTGGCTTGGAGGTCCTCGAGGGTGGCGTCAAACCGGATCGAGGCATCGTCACGAACCAGGTCGGAATGGGTCCGACGGTAGATCTGGATGCGCCGACGCCGCTTACTGAGTTTGCGTTGGCGGTAGATGAGCGCCGCAGCGCAACTGGCCGCCCCGATGAGGCAGGCAACAAGGAGGAGAGCCACCAGGTTGTAGGTGCCGTCCGGCGTTGGGGGGTCACGCGCTTAGCCCTGACCGGGCTGCTAATCACGGAGACGCTGGTGGCTCCAGGCCCCGTAAACCTCGGTCAGCGCATGGGCAATATCCTGAGGCAGCTGCTGGGAAGAGGTCAGGATAACTCGAGGCTGGTCGTTGGGATAGAAGGCAACGAAGCAGACGTTCTGCGGTTTTACCCGGGTAACGATCTGGATCATGTGCTGCGGTGTCGCAAACGGCGTCCCATGGGGAAACCAATAGGTAAGGGGCTGGGTCTCGATGTCATACTGGTTGACCAGACGCACGCACAACCGATCAAAGAGCCGAGATGCCTCGGCTTGTCGAACGCTGGCGCGAGACCCAATCAGGGGATCGGCAGTTGACGACGAGACGGTGCGGGGCGGGCGGCGGCGAATTGACCAGAGGAGGACAATGCCCCCAATCGCCAAGATGAGCGCGACGATGTAAGAGAGCGCGATTGCCAAGGTACTCACGATCCTTAATCCGATGTAGGGCGGGATTTATGGATAATGAGGTTATATCATTTTTACATATTTGACACAAGGGCAAGCCCAGCAAGCGAGTGCCTGCTGGGCCGGGGGCGGGTTAATCGAGGCCGAGGAAGTCGGATCTCAGGATGCGACGCAGCTCGCTCTGGATCTGCTGCCGCTGGCTGGAGGTGAGATTCCCTACCGGGACGAAGTGGCCGTAACGAGTGTTGGGGTCGTAAGCGACCTTAAGGGCAATAGGGCCGTTTGGTTCGAGCGCGAATCGAGCCTCGGTGCTCATGTTAGAGCCGGGCAGGGGGAACAGGACCTTACTCCCGGCATTGGTGATGCGCTGGGCAATATTGGTGTGCCAGTTCGGACTGACGGTTAGCCGACGAGTGAAACCGGCCGGAACGCCACTCTGGCGCCTCCCCTGCTGCGGATTTATACGGTTGCGGCGGGCGAACCGCACAGCGACGGAGACGAGGCCGAAGAACACAACGGCCAAGACAAGCGGAATGACGTAACTGAGACTCATGACTGATCCTTTCGGGTGAGCCGAATCATGAGCGGCTTGTCACGAATGTGACCTCGAATGTTGTACCACGCTCTAGCTTTCTTGTCCAGGGTCGGATCAAGTTAGATTGAGTGACCGGGCCATGAGTTCACGCAGACGAGAGACAAAACGTTGGGCTTCGGTTAAGCGCAACAGGTGGCAAGGAACGAGATAGGTGATGGCGCCGACAAGTAAGATAAGGGCGAACTTGGGCATGAGGGTTAAGAAACCGTGGTCGCCGGCATAGAGTGGGATGACGTGTTCGATGAGGAAGTGGAGAACTGTGGTCATGAGGGCTGTGGCGATGGCGATGGGTATGGCTGCTTGGATGATATTGCGCTCGCCAAAATCGCCCTGGCGGTGACGGAGAATAGCGGCCAGGGTGAGGGTCTCGAGTATAGCCACGATGGAAGCGGCCATGGCTAGACCGGCCACGCCAAAGCTCTTGGCCAAAACAAAACTGAGGCCGATATTGAGGGGAATACTGGCCAGGCTGAGATAGAGGGGGGTGCGAGTGTCTTGCATAGCGTAGTAGACACGGCTAACGAGCATAAAGAGACTGGTAAAGACGATGGTGCCGGCGAACCAACCCAGGGTAGCGGCGGTGGCAGCGTCGCCAAAACCGTAGAGGAGGCGGACGATGTAGCCGCGGGCAACGAGGGCAAAAAGGGCTGAGGGTACGGCCAAGAACAGGATGAGACGAGCGGTGGATACATAGCTTTCGATCAGTTTTTGGCGGTCGCCGGCGGCAGCATGAGCGGTAAGACGCGGGAAGACGGCGGTGGTGATGGAGGAGCCGATGAGGACCAGAGGGACGTTCTTGAGATTATTGGCTAGCGAGAACTGGGCGATAGCGCCGCTACTAATGGTGGACCCAATAATGGTCTCGATGGAGTAGTGGATTTGGTCGATGCCTTGATCGATACTACGTGGGAGCATTAGCTTGAGGGTGCGCCGGACACCAGTCAGCTTAAGAGCGAGGATGGGACGATACTTAAAACCAAGTCCGTACAGCCCCAACCACTGGATAAGCCCCTGGAGTACTACGCCAAAGACTACCCCCCAAGCCACACCAAAGATGCCAAATTGTCTCCCCAGGACGAGAATACCGGCAATGATGCCGATGTTGTAGAGGACGCCGGCCAGCGCGAAGACGACAAAGCGGTTGAAAGCTTGTTGGACGCTACCAAGGATGCTAGAGATAGCAAAGAGGACGGGCGTTATGGCCATGATCCGCGTTAGCTGGACGGTTATAGCATGGGTTCGGGCATCAAAACCCGGCGTGACCAGAGTGGTGAGTGGGCCAGCAAAGACGACGATAACAACGGCGGCGGCGATGGTGCCGAGGACTAAAAGGTTGAGCAGCGTAGAGGTGACGCGCCAGGCCTCGTCGCGCCGGCCTTGGTCTAGATGCTGGGTGAGTACAGGGATGAAGGCGACGGCAAAGGCGCCGGACACGAGGAGGGTGAAAAGCAGCTCCGGGAGCCGAAAGGCGGCATTGTAGGCTGACAGCTCAGGGCCAACCCCAAAGTGAGCCACCAGCAGGCGATCGCGGAAGAGTCCAAGCAGGCGGCTGAGCAGGTAAGCACCCGAGATGATGAGGGCGGCATTCACCACGGTATGGCGCCGATTGGCGGCACTCAAGAAGCGGCGGGCTTTTTCTACCATAGAGCCTGAGGAGTAAGGGGATACGAAAGCATTCTATAGGTATTATACGCGCTTACTTAGAGGAATGGCTGGTTTCTGACCCGTTTTCAGTTCAAGACCTTGGAATAATTCATTGACCCCATCGGCGTAGCCAAC
>CAYOOH010000014.1:0-13557 GCA_964405545.1 uncultured Candidatus Saccharimonadales bacterium
CCTGTTTGGTGCCGGCAGCGCTTCGTGGTGGGCCGAGCTCTACCGCCGCCTAGTCCTAGCCGACCGCCCCTCGCAAGCTGCCAAACTGCTCTCTGCCCGCCAGCCCGATCACACGCGCGCCCTCCCCCTTACCCTTATTGTCGCCATCAGTTCCTTCTTGCTTGCTGGCATCTTAGTCGTTCCCTGGCTTCGTTAGATAAAAAAATCCCCGAATGGCAAAACCATCCGGGGACCTTGCATCAGCTACGCAGGCGGCAGCCGATAAATCACAATCGTTTCCTTAAAACCAGTAAACTTCTTAACCGGCACGCCGATTGCCAACAGCCGATCGAGCGCCTGGCTGACCGGCAATTTCTGCGTTCGAGTAGTGTACGTCACAATAAAACGCGGCCGTCCACCCAGTTGTTCGCATTCTTGCGCATGAGTAATCTTGCAGTACGGCTGACGAATCAGGTTGCCCATAAACTCATCAGCAATCACCTTGTCGCCCGCCGAAGCGTTATGATCATCGGCCAGCCAGGCAGCCGTCTGGGCTACCGCGTTGTCGTCGCCGAGCAAAATGCGGCCCGTGTAGGCCACCGCCCCGCCCGTCAAAACAGCTAACGCCAGTCCCGCAGCCGTTGCTACGCGAAGGCGGCTGCCAGGATTCTGCTCCAGCCAGTAGCCAAGTTCAGCCACCAGATAGCAGATTGCCGGAATCAAAAGCAGGATCAAATAGTGGGGGAGAGTCAGCCGACCCAGCCCGAACACCGCATAACTTGCCAGCGTCCAAGCAAACAGCAGGCTGTTTGTCCGCCGCACCGGCTCAAAACTGCGCTTAAGCAGACACAGCAGCAACCGGTAAGCCAACAGCAGGCCCACCGCCGCCAACAGCCCAATCGAGACCAGGTAAATACTGTAGTTAGCCAGCAGGCCAGACACAATATCGGAGCCCTTAGTAACAGCACCCCGGGACTGGACCTGACCCGTTGCACGCAAGAACTGGTGATAGTTATCGGCCCAGAACTGCTTGCCGACCCAAAACGACATGCCAATCGCGTAAGCGCCCAGCAACGTCGCAAACCCTACCAAAAACCGCAGCACCTGCCGGAACGTAAATCGCTCAATCAACAGATAAAGCAATCCGCCCAGCAAAAACGTCACACCCACGAACTTGTAGATCGTAATCGCTCCCAGCAGGAACCCTCCGACATACAGCGCTCGAGATGTTCGCTGCTGCACCAGCTTCCAGAACAGCCACAAGGCTGCAAGACCCAGCGGAATCTGCAAATTCTCTGCCCAGCCGACGCGGTTGGTAAACACCACCCAGCCGTCAACTGCCACAAACCCGGCCGCCGTCAGGCTAGCTGCCCTACTGCGCGACCACCCCAGCATGACCAGTCCCACAACGAGGACCGTCGCTACACCCGCAAGTGCCATCAGAAGCCGCGCGTAAACCACGCTTGGCCCCACCAGCTTAAACCAGAACGCCTCCACCAAAAACAGAAACGGTGGATGCGACGTGTAAGTCGTAGCCGGAGCGATATACTCGTCCCGGGCCGCCAAATGACCATGGTCGGCCAGATTACCGGCGATCGAGGCATACAACGTCTCATCAACGTCAAACCCCGGCCGCATATTCATGCCAATCCGCAAAATAGCTGCCACTGCTGTCAGCAGCGCGAGCCCAATCGCGTACCAGCCGTTCGATACACGGCGCCGAACTCGACCGCCGATATCACGAACCTGCATGGATCCGTAACTCATCTGCTCACCTTCTTCTCGGAGAGGGAGGCTCTACCACATACTTCGTCTGAGGCTGGCCAATCCGAGGCCGCCGCGGACGTCTAAAACCGTGAATCGCCACATCCTGGCAAAAGCCGTAGACATAGCGCAAACTCAGCCAGATCCCAATAAGTGGATAGATTACCCCACTCAATCGCCGGGCTGCCAGAACATTCCGCTGAACCAGCGAAATCACAGCAGCACTCAACAGCACCGCCGTCTGCACTGGAAACAAGTACAACCCCGCAATCGCCAAACCCAATCCCAGCGGCATAGCCGCAAACTGAGCCAGGCGCAAATGCGTAAAAGCCGCCCCCGGGTTCAAAGCCGCAAAGTGACGAAAACCGCCAGCCGATCGCTGGTACTCGCGGCTCAAAGGCCCGAGCCCCGTGCGATGATGGCGCTCAGCATTCAGCGTCGGATCCAACCGGATAACATAGCCGGCATCCACCAACGCCTGCATCAGCGAAAAATCTTCCAAAGACTTCCAGTATCGTGGGTCAAAACCGCCCACCTCTTCGAGCACCGTTCGGCGAGCGGCAAAGTTCGCCGTCACCGGAAACTTATGCTGACTCGAGTTATGCTTGTCAATGTGAATCACCCGTGGCACACGGGGCGTCTTGGCCCCCGACTCGGTCCGGTCAATAAACCGGTCCCAGAACGAGTCACCAATACCGCTTACCGGACCACCTACGGCAACCTCGCCGCCTTCGGTCAAGAGGTAGACAATATTGGCCAGCCAATCCTTGTTTGGCATCACGTCAGGGTCCATGTAGACCACGATGTCGCCATTTGAGTGGCGCAAGCCCACTTCGCGCTTGGCATTGGTGTCGCGGCCCGGCGAGTCCACCGGAACCTCGACCACATTGATCGGCGCTAGCGGACTAATCCCTCGCAGGGCCAGCCAGCTCGTGTCGTTAACGCTGCCGACCACATAAATCTGAACACTCCGCCGCTGAGACAGGAAATAACCCTGCCTCATCAGCGCCTCAATCGAGCCGCTTAGTTCTTGCCTGTCGTTATTTCGACAAGGCAAAATAATCGTTACCTTCGGCTGCTTTCTGCCCGCGATCACGATCGTACTGTGGTCTTCGGCCCGGCGCTTATCGCCAGCCGCAAACACATACAAGTCACTGGCGATATAGTTAACAGCCGACCCCACGACCAGACCGGCCGTGTTAGCCAGCCAATACGGCTGATGAAAAGCGTTCAGCAGAAGCGGTTGGTAGACGATGTCGTTAAAAAACAACGTCCACACCCGCAAGACATGGAATCGCCACCACGACCGCGCCAGACCAATGGCCCGCCGGTCGCGCCAAGTAACGTAACGGCTGCCCAAAAAGTTCAGCTCAACCGTCACCGCCGCAGTCACAAGCACCCAGATCTTGAGCGGGACCGAAACCGGCCCCACGACAAGAGAAACATTCTCCGGAACACCCGTCCGAGGCAAAACGTACAACAGTAAGGCATAACCCAAGACAGCGATCCCGCCGCCTACCGTGCCAAACTTCAGCACCCGCCAGGCGTAGCCAAACAAATTGGCCAGCGCCCGAAACCGAAACGTTCGCGCAATGCGCAAATACACGCGTACATACCCAAAAACAAACACGAACGTTAGCCAGAACGGAGCAGTCAATGCTTGACCCAACCAGCGCCAGGCCGACCGTCTTCGTTGCGACTCGGAAAGATGAGTCACATCATTCTCCTAATTGTGAAAGATCGACATCGTCCTCTCTGAACGACATATTGTAACCATATCGCAAGCCTAAGCCACGATACGGCCCAACATTACCACAACTAGACTAAATTAGAAACTATTAGCAATATTATCGCAAGACCTAAGGACCTGAGTCTCCAAATCCCTTCCTCCCCTTCCTAGTAGAACATAAGCCCCGTGCAGTCGAGGACTGTTTGAGCGAAAGTGAGTTCCGCAGACAAACGGGGCTTATGTTCGAGAGGGAAGGAGTGGGAGGTTTGAGACTCAGACCTAAGGCACCAGTTCAATCCACACTACGTTACCTGTCGCCCCGCTGCCCAGACCCGGCAGACCACCGCCCGCGTAACCCGAGCTCGTTTTAGCCAGCACCGGTGTCAAACCCGACATACCCGAGATCGGATTAGCTCCTTTGACCTGCGGCGGGGTCGTACCCACGAACGCAATTGCCAAATACAACTGCTGCCCAACCGTGGTCGTCACCGTCGTATCCAGTGCCAGGTTGTCATATAAGGTACTCGAGGCCGTTACCGTACCATTCAAATTAGCGGTTGACGCAAGTAGCACATTGGCCGAGCTATAAACTCCCAGCCGCACATCCGTCAGCCCCGCCGGCGTCGTGTTACCGGCTGTCGCAAACCGAATCTTGGTAAAACTGGCGGCCGTTTTGGCGTATGCTAGAACACCATACACCGTCCCGCTCGTCATAGTCAGGTTAGTCGAGGCCAACAGCCGGCTGACCGTTGATACGTTCGAGCTTCGTCGCAGTTCAAATTCATCAAACAAGTTATTGGCCGTAATATTACCGCTGACATTGAGCGCGCCCGTCACCGTTACGTCCCCGGTCCCGGCATTGACTATAAAACTATCCGTATTGGTGCCATCACCCTTTAGGATTCTAAACGTTCGAGTCTGAGTGGTGTTGGTATTGCGAAACAGCCGATACGTTGCGTTGTGAGCATTGTCCTGAGTCAAGACATCGTTATCAATAATAGTGTGGCCATTCCCATCCAGCACCGGCGTCTGGTTGCCCAGAATTACACCCCCCGTAGTCTTAAACTGCAACCGCCCGCCCATAGTCAAATTACCCGTCTTGGCGTCAATAAATAGCGTTTGAGTGGACGTACCATCGCCAGCATAAAAAGCCCAGGTCGCGGTAGCGGCATTCGTATCCCGGAATACCCGCACCATGCCGCCGGTCGTGTTATCGAGCCCCACGCCAATATCCAACGTTGACAGCCCGCTGCCATCCACGTTGTAAGTCAACTTGCCCAACATGTAGTTATCCGATCCCGTCGTCCCAGCCGCCACCGATCCCGTCATTGGCGTATTAAACGTTATACCAAACTGGGTATTAGGACTGTAAATCCCATTCTCGATATAGAGCATTGAGCACGAATAAAACGCTGCCTGGGTTTGGTCGGCGTCACTTTTGAGACGAAACCGCGTCACCAGCACGCTTGAGTTCGGCCCGTTCGGATCAGCCGCCGACTTAACCTCAAGCCCGTGGTGGCTCGAGCCGCTCGGGATCAAGTCGTGCCAGCCCAACCAGGCCTGAACCCGTCCGGCCGCATCAATCCAGACCGGACCGCCCCGGCTTAACGTCCCCTCATCTTGAAACACAATATTCTTCTGCACAAACCCGCCCGGATCACTCACTGAGTGCATCACCAGCTGACCCGTCCGCGCCGGCTGCTGCGGGAACGTCAGGGCTCCACCGACCGTCTCGGCGCGATCATTGTGTAACGTCAACGCGTCAGCCGCTTTTGCGGCCAGATCCGACGTCAGATTAGTAATTTGCGATTGGGACAAATCTCTAAGCGTCCCATCGGCATTATGGGCTCGCTGCAAAAAATCGTTTAAAATATCGCCCCACACTCCCGAATCGCCACCTGGCTGGGGTAATCGAGACACGCACCCTCCTCCCTTCCAAAACGGTAATGATTCGAGCTTATCAGATCCATATCCGAATCTCAAGAGGCGGACTTGCAATTATCGCCATTTCTGTCATAAAATAGCTTGAGCCAAAAAAAATGGCCGCACCTCCACACAAACCAGGAGTAACTTGTGACAAGACCACGGCGCTCGCCAGCGCTCAAGCCGTCCGACGACCCTGTCCAGCTAGCAGCTCAGGCGGCAGAAGCGGTAGCCAACCAGCCGTCTCCCGCCGATACGCAGGCTTACGAGCGCTGGAAAACAACGTACTCGGAAATTCTGACCGCCTATGATGACCACCTCAGCCGCCAAGCCGACGCCGAGCTAGCGGCCGCACAGCAGAAGGCGGCCAGCCGGCGCACGTTCGTTCGTAACCTAGTAATTGGCGTGCTCGTCACCGTCCTCGCCGGTTCCGGTGCCGCCTGGGGCATAAGCGAAATAGTGCAAGCAGACCAGGCCTACCGAGCAGCCAGTGATGCGGTCGAAGCGGACCGCCAGGCCTGCTATGACCGATTCTACCAGCAGCACCACGTCAAGCTCGTCCATCGGCTGGCCGACCTCCTAGCTGAAGGAGAAGGAGGCTGGATTGGGCCTTACTCAGGCCAAGACGGAATTACGGGTGTCACGACTTCACCAAGCCAACTCATAAACGGCAATGGCACCGGCTATATAGACGCGGACGTATACGTCTCCCTCCCCGCGGATGATAGCTTCTACGACCCCAGACAGATCTTTCTCGAACGCCGTAATGGCAAGCTCGTTCTTACCCTTCTATGGAGCGATAACCGCGACATGGTCATACTGAGGGAGGACCCTCGCGCAACACATACTTCGGCCAAGCTACCCATCCTGGTGCAGGCCGAGAAAGTCCCCTCTACCTGCTTTGCACCTCCTTACTCAGACGTAAACTAAAGCACTAAGCACCCACCAAGACCCCGCCAGCTCAACCCGGCGGGGTCTTTTCCAAACACCAAGGCATTTACAAGCACTTCCATCCCCTGTACCGTAATTTCCGTGTCGCAAAACCAAAAAAATGCGACTCGCAACTCGACAAGTCCACTCACTACAGAAAGAGGCTCTCGTGAGGCAATCAACGCGCCTGGTCGCGGTGATCGGCGCCGCCGTGGCGCTCGCTATCGGCGCACTCGTTGCGGCGCCGCACATCAAACACGGCACGCCAGCCGCCGCCGAGTCACCAGTACAGGCCCCGCCGACACTCTATGCCCTCGACAGCGCCGGCCTCCAGCAGACCAAACAGCGAGCGGCCAGTGGCGACGCCGACATACTGCGCCTCATCACCCGGCTCAAGGCCGACGCCGACAAGGCGCTGGTCGTACCCATCCGAACGGTCACCTACAAGCAGACCGCCGGCATACCACTGGCCCCAAGCGGTGATCCGCACGACTACTACAGTCTGAGCGACTACTACTGGCCCAACCCCGCTACCGCCGACGGCTTGCCCTACATCCGCAAAGACGGCCAAAAGAATCCCGAAGCCGACGCCGAACCCGACCAGGACAACCTGGAAAAGTTCATCAGCGCCTCCAACACTCTGGCCGCCGCCTACTACCTGACCGGTAATGCCTCCTATGCGGACCGAGTCGGCCAGCTCGTTCGGGCCTGGTTTGTTGATCCGGCCACCCGTATGAACCCCAACCTCAACTACGCTCAGCTGGTTAAGGGACACGACCAAGGTCAGGGCGTAATCGACTCCCACAACCTTCCGCTGATTCTTGATGCCATCAGTCTGATATCGGATTCCAGTACCCTGGATGGCGCCGAGCTGGCCGCCATTAACGCCTGGTTTGGCCAATACCTCAGCTGGCTAGCCACCAGTCCCGCCGGGCTGCGCGAGGCCACGGCATCTGGCGACAACAACAACCGCGCTACCTGGTATCAGGCTCAAGTTGTCGCCATCGCGGCCAAGCTCGGCAACGCAGACGTGGCCGAGCAGCACGCCAACCAGGCCAAAGAGCTTATGACCCTCCAGATCCGCCCGGACGGCACCCAGCCCACCGAGCTAGTCCGCACCAACTCCTGGGACTATAGCATTACCAATGTCCAGGCTTGGTTGCGGCTTGGTCTGGCCAGCCGAACAGTTGGGGTTGATCTTTTTGCTTATCAGGCGCAAGGAAGTGGCTCCGTCCAAGCAGCCCTCGACTACCTGGCGCCTTTTGCCCTCGGTCAGCAGACGTGGCCGCCGACCATTGAGATTAATGGAAAACCGGTCCAGCAGCTTGGACCGTTCAAGGCCGCCCTCGTCAGCCCTGTGATGGCCATCGGCGCCTGGGTCTATCCCGCTGATTCCACCCTCCTCAGGGCTCGGCAGAACCTGCCCGCCTCACCGCTTATCCGGCTAGAGTTTCCGGCTCCGCCCCTCTAGCCGTCAGGCTGTCCCGGACAAATCCGTTCGGGACAGCAATCCGCAATAATGTTACCCATCGATCCGCTGTGCTATGATAGAAACAATAGTAATGCCCGAGGTCATGGATGTTAGGCAAATTTGAGGAGTTGCTCCTCGTCCTCATTATCATTCTGGTGCTATTTGGCGCCAAAAAACTCCCCGAACTCAGTCGGGCAATCTCAGAAAGCATTCGCGAGATTCGCAAAGGGTTTCGGGACGACCAGCCCAAAACAGATCAAGAGCCAACCAAGCATCGTCCTCGGGTATAGGCAATGCTCACCGTACGTGAGCATTTGCAAGAGCTGAGGCGAAGACTCTTATATCCGGCCGGTATTATGATTATGGGTAGCCTTGTAGCCTACGTCTTTAGACAACCAATCATCCGCTTTCTTCGTCAGCCCCTCAATCAGCCACTCTATTACACCTCGCCCACCGGCAGTTTTGAATTCGTTATGCAAGTTTGCCTGCTGGTTGGGCTGTTGCTGGCCCTACCCGTTCTTTGCTACAACCTCATCCGTTTTACCGAGCCAGCCTTCCGCCAGGCACTAAATCGCAAACACATAGCCGTCATCCTCACAAGCTCCTTCGTTCTCTGCCTGACCGGCGCTGCCTTTGCCTACTACATCAGTCTTCCGGCCGCCCTTCACTTTTTTGGTCTCGTCGGTACTGCCGACCTCCAGGCTCTCATCTCCGTTGATCAGTACATGCGTTTCCTCACGACCAATCTGGCCCTTTTTGCCACTCTCTTTCAGCTACCCCTCGTCTTCTTGGCCATAAATCACTTCACGCCTTTAAGCCCGAGGCAATTTAGCTCCTGGCGCAAATATACTATTATCGGTGCTTTTGCCGTGGCGCTCATTTTACCTACCGCTCCCGATCCGGTCAGCCAGCTCATCATTGCCCTACCCATCATTGGGCTGTTTGAGCTATCAAATGTTGCCGTTATCCTCACCAATCGACGGCGTCAGCGGCCCGTCCCCAACCAATCCCCCCGCTCCACCACCGCTCTCCATCAAGCCGCTAGCCAAAAACTCCACCCTTCTCCTCTCCCCGAGCAAGAACCTCGTCTACGCACTCCACTCACCTCCCGCGTCATCGATTTGCGCGACCGCAAATAAGTCGCACCCCGCCAGCGAGACCCTTGCCCACCCTCACTTAGTGCAGACAGAAGATGTGAAGAAGAATGTGTGAATGAAGGCGTATCACCCGGTATCACCGACTAGATATTTACAAACAATCGCAACCACTATAAAGTAACGTAGCCCTTAGTGACCGCTTTCTCACATTTTTTGCAAAGGAGATAGGGTGCATCACCATCAGGCATTTCGTTTCCACATCGATCTCTATTCAACCTGGATTCCCTTGCTCCTCACGGTTGTCCCCTGGCTGTTCGTCCGCTATGTCGTCCGCAATCAGCACTCGCGAACCCTGCGGTACCAATCGGGTGCCTGGCTGCTCTGGCTGGCTGGAGCCGCCTGGTTCGCCTCAATCCAGCTGTGGAACATCCCCATCTCGTCGCAAACCGAGAGCACAACCATCCATCTTATGGGCGGGGCTATCGTCGCTCCGGCTCTCTGCTTCTACACCTGGCAAGCTTATGGCTGGCAGTGGCCCCGTCGAGCAGGCGGCCGGCCGGCCGCGTTGCTCGGATTCGTCACCGTTTTTGGTCTGGTCAACGAGCTAGCAGAGCTCGTCCTGACCGGCCTTAATCTGGTCAAGGTCAACACCTCAGATACAGCCTGGGATCTGGCCACCAACACCGTTGGCGCCCTTCTGGCCTTTACCGTTCTCCAGATCTGCGGCTGGCCTCGCCGGCCAGGCTGACCCCCGAAGGGAGCCCGAGCTCATGCTTGGCTCCCTTTCTGACTTCACCGACTCGGAAACGTCAATCGCACTACCGACCCCCGGCCCACCGCCGACTTCATTTCGATCTCGCCACCCAAATAATGCATCACCAGTCGGTCAATATAGAGACTCAAACCCGCTCCTTCATGGTCAAACGTCAAAGCGCCCTCGGCCTTAAAGAACGGCTGAAACAATACCTTTAGTTTATCTGGCGCCACACCCTGGCCATGATCAGTCACCACAATACTACCGTCATCCCCGCCCGTGGCGGTTACTTCGACCACCCCTCCGGGTTTGCTGTAGGCAATAGCATTGTCAATCACCGAACCCAACACATACCCAAGCCAATGAGGCTGCTGACTTGCCAACGCCACCTCAGCCCCCGTCACCAACCGGACGCCTTTCTTAGTCAGCGCCTCGCTAATCGCCGGGCTCACCTGCTGCATTAAGCTTGTCAAACTCGTTGGCTCAAACGCTGCCCGGCTCTGGCCCGCCCGCAGCTGACCCACTACCGACAGACAAGCCACCAGCCGCTCATAACGCCTATAACCATCACGAGCAATCGTCGCCGCTCGAGCGTCACCCGGCAACCCCCCCAGCGCCGCTCCCAACCGGTTTACATCGGGCAACAGCTTCTGGGCCGCCCGGGCGATAAAATCAACTCGCACGCCATCTACTGCCGCCTGGTGTTCTAGAACACTCGTCCCGGCAGTCCGCTCCGCTCTGCGCAGTCGTCGACCGCGCAAAAGGTAATACAAGCCCAGCCCAAGAAATACCAGAACAACCGCCTGGCACAATAAGTCGATAGCCCCGACATCCAGTTCTCCCACTCCAATAATCAAATAATTAAAAATTACGGTCACCCCAGCCAACAGCCCAATCGGCAGCCAGAACCCCACCGACCGCCAAACCGCTATCTCACCCTGGGCTACCGTCTCAGCGCTCGGTACTTCATGAAGCAACCGGTTATCATCCATCTCCTTAAGAAGCCCATCCACCGTCAACCCTAGCGCGGCAACGGCCACACCAAGAGCCTGGCTCCCTGCCCACGTTCGAGCCGCGTCGCCCAAACCGTCAATTCCGGCCTGGATAAGGGTCAAGGGCGTACGCAAATAGTGCGCCACCAGCTGTAAAAACGTCATCTTTTCGTCCACAATAAGCCGTTCTCGCGCCAGGGCCGCCCGCAGAACCACGACGCTAGCTGTTTCTCGTCGTGCCTGCACCACCAAAACCACTAGCACCGCCCCCAACAGCCCAAACAACAGATAAGGAAACGCCTGCGCCACTGGCACCGGAATCTGTTTCATTAACCGCTTAACCTCGGCTGCAGCCGCTGGCGACAATACTACATCCAAGATCGTCCGACTTTCTCTCGCTGCAGCCGCCGTTCGGACTCGAAACACCTTGGGGGTCGCGCTGCCGTCCGTGTCATACACCACCACCCGTACCGTAGCCGATGTTAGCGCCCGCGTATCCCACACCCACCGAGCCGTCCCCAACACGTCCGGCGCCACCGTCGCCGCCAAATGATCATCCACTACAAACTCAACTCGAGCAAACGTCCGCCCCAGCCCGTTCAAGGGCGTCACAACCACCGTGTAGCTCGGCCGAGGCACCACCTGTCCATCGCTCAAATTAATAGCAAACTCTAGGCCCGTCGGCGTTGCACCAATCGTTGGGTCCGTCGAGGGAGCAGGGGAGGGCGTAACCGTTGGTCCGGCCGAAGGCTTAGGAGTCGAGCTGACAGACGGCCGAGGCGTCGCGCTAGCCGATGGAGTCGGGGTCGGGGTTATCACACAGACAGTTTGTAGCTCACAGCTCGAGTACGGACCTTCGCCGTACGTTGTACCCGCCCAGGCCGCTCGCACGCCCCCAAGCCCGGCCGCTACCCCCGCTACAACCAGTACCCCCACTAGCCACCGTTTTCCCGTCCCGCCAAAACTGCCCATATCTACACTGCTTATGTTAAAAACCATCATATCAGATCTTGAACAACACCCCACCAGTTTGATAACCTTAACCGTAAACAGGACGCACTCCGTGATCAAACAACGCATAGACCAAGTCCTATCCCAGCCCGTCAGCCGCAAGACCTTCCTGGCTCAAATCGGTTTTGTCGCCCTAGCCGTTATCGGCATTCCCGCCATCCTCAAGTCCCTCGAGCACAAATCTAGCGACTCCGCCGCCGGTTACGGCGGCAGCACCTATGGCGGCCGTAGTCTGCCTACTCGCAAGCGCCTCCTCTAATGCAACTCTGCCTCCACCATCTCGCCGGGAGGCTACAAAAAAACAGCAACCAGAACCATCTCGAGCCTCCTGCCACCATTGCGCCAAGAGGCGAGGGCCGCATCGCTCCCTTTGACTTGTCATTGACATCCCCCCTCAATTCAGGCATATTATTGACAAAGCCGCAGGCTTTTTAAATTTGGTAAAAATATGAAACCACTACTCGAATATTTTGCCGCCGCCCGCGCCGAGCTCGCCAAAGTTACCTGGCCTAGCCGTCGTCAGACCATTCGCCTGACCTTTGTCGTCATCGTCTTCTCGCTACTGATGGCCGGCCTGCTTGGTCTGCTCGATCTCGGATTCTCTGCTCTCGTTCAAAAAATAATCGTTAAAGGGTAACCATGGCCGACCACGACACACACAAGAATCATTGGTACGTTATTCACACCTACTCCGGCTACGAGGATCGAGTCGCCGAGAACCTGCGCCAGCGCATCGAGACCATGCACATGGCCGACAAAATCTTTGACGTCATCGTACCCAAAGAAAACCAGATCGAGATCAAAAACGGCAAGCGCCGTATTGTCGAGCGCCGCATCTTCCCCGGCTACGTTCTGGTCCAAATGGACGTCACCGAAGACTCTTGGTACGTCGTCCGCAACACCCCCAACGTCACCGGTTTCGTCGGCTCCGGCACCACCCCGACCCCAATCGGCGAGGACGAGGTCAAGCACATCCAAAAACGCATGGGTGTCGAAGAGCCCAAGTTCAAAATTGATTTCTCGGTCGGCGAGGCGGTCAACATTGTCGACGGACCTTTCAAGGGCTTTGACGGCATGGTCTCCGAAATCGACGAAAACAAGGGCAAAATCAAAGTCCTGGTCAACATGTTCGGCCGCGAAACTCCCGTCGAACTCGACAGCCTCCAGGTCAAGAAGATCTAATCAAAAAAGCTTGAAATACCAAGAGTACCAAAGAGTACGGCGCCATTTGGCGCCGTACTCTTTGGTATGACCTTTCCAAAACAATTTTTCTTTACTATAATTACCTTCCTCCATCCCTCGTTTCAAAATAGGAGGAACATCATGGCAACACGCATGCCAGTCTTGCTGCTTTCAGCGCTCCGAGAGGGGGACAAACTACGCCTCTGGCGCAAATCCCACGGCCGCGCCAACGTCGTCGTGATTAGCGCCTCCGGCCAACAGGTAACTGTCTTCTTTCCCAGTGACGGCCAAGCCACTATCTCTCAAGACGACCTCACCGATGGCAAATCCAAGATCTGGCTCATAGTCGAGTCGCTCATCCCCGCGTAACTTCCCATACCGGTCTCCCCGTCACCCAACGTGGCAGGGTTAACTCTCGTTATATATATTTTGACTCACTACGGAGTCAGCCCTCGGGAAATCGAGCTGGCATTGCAGCAGTCTCCTCAGATGCAGCCAGCCACTCGCAACGCCCTTACACGCGCTGTGGCCAATTTCATTTTTTTCTACATCCGCAACCGGCTGACGAGAGACAAACAGTAATCACGACATAGGCCGATTAACAGTCCGGTAGCATCCGCTACCGGACTCTGACATCTCCCTCGGCGCACCCCGCGCCGAGGGCCAAACTTTTTTATAAAACCTTTCCAAGATACCTTAAATCTGTTACTATCCCTAAGTTAACC
>CAYOOH010000014.1:13657-15085 GCA_964405545.1 uncultured Candidatus Saccharimonadales bacterium
TTTTTATAAAACCTTTCCAAGATACCTTAAATCTGTTACTATCCCTAAGTTAACCGTGGGAGCCGCTAATCCGGCGTTCGCACCACAAAGGAGAAACCCCATACATGGCAACCGCCAAACCCGTCAAAGCCAATATTAAATTCCGTGTCCAGGCCGGCAAGGCCACGCCCGCACCGCCCGTCGGCTCCATGCTCGGCGCCCACGGCGTCAACATGATGGACTTCATCGGTGCTTTCAATGATCAAACCCGCGATCTCGGCGACCAAAAACTGACCGTCCGTGTTCGCATCTTCGAGGACCGCACCTTTACCTTTACCTATTCCACTGAGACCATGGCCAGCCAAATCCGCAAAGCAGCCGGCATCGACAAAGGCTCCGGTGTACCCAACAAGGACAAAGTTGGCAAGCTGACCCAGGCGCAGGTCAATGAACTGGCCGAGCGCAAAATGGCCGACATGAACGCTCACACCGTCGAAGCCGCCGCCAAGATCGTGGCCGGCCAAGCCCGCTCTATGGGCATCGTAGTAGAAGGTTAATTAACGCAAAAAAAGCAAGCAACGTGGGAGACCAATCCGGTCGTCAGTACCACGAGGAGAACCAAATCATGGCAAAAGCCAAAGACCCCAAAGAAGTCCAAGAAATTGATGAAATCATTGCCGAGACCCAGGAGCTAGTCGACGCAACCGCCGAGCAGGCTAACCCGACAGCCGACATCGAGGAAGTCACCGAGGCGCCGACCGTCGAGGCCGAAATGGCCGAGCCAGAAGTCGATGCCGTCAAGGAGACCCCCGCAGAACAATCCGATGACTCCACCGAAACCGAACCCAAGACCACCAAGGCCGGTAAGCGCTCCGCCAAGGCCGTCCGCGAAACCGAGGCCGAAGAAGCTCGCCAAGAAGCCAAGGAGCACCGGGCTGAAACCCAGGCCGCAGAAGACGCCGCTCCCAAGCCTCCCAAGCGTCAAATGCCCAACCCTCTCCATCAACACGGCAAAAAGTACCGCCAGGCAGTTCAACTGATCGATAAAACCAAAGCCTACACCCTGGCCGAAGCCCTCGAACTAGCCGCTAAGACCGCCACCACCAAATTCGACAGTTCGGTTGAGCTCCATGTCAACCTCGGCGTCGACCCCCGCCAAGCCGACCAAATGGTGCGCTCCACCGTTGTCCTGCCCCACGGCACCGGCAAGACCGTCCGCGTAGCCGTCTTTGCCGACGGCAAGGACGCCGAAGCCGCCAAGACCGCTGGCGCCGATCTCGTCGGTTCGGCCGACTTGCTAGCCCAAATCGAAGCCGGCAAACTCAACTTCGATCTCCTCATCGCTACACCGGCCGGTATGGCCCAGCTCGGCAAAGTTGCAAAGGTGCTCGGGCCGCGCGGGCTCATGCCCAACCCCAAGTCCGGCACCGTCACCCCCGACGTCGCCAA
>CAYOOH010000015.1:0-3110 GCA_964405545.1 uncultured Candidatus Saccharimonadales bacterium
AGTTGGCTACGCCGATGGGGTCAATGAATTATTCCAAGGTCTTGAACTGAAAACGCAAAACCAACCGATTCTTGACGCTACCGCAAGCCTCATGTTAGAAACATACAGCTAGAAACCTCTAGTGGTCCTCTATAGCTCAAGACGGAGGCATCGTGCGTCCTACACAGCCCAGCATCATCGACACCGTAGTCGAGTTCTACCACGCGGCAGCGCGTCACACGCGCCAGCTCATAACCACACGCCGGAACCCGACCCACCAGGCGCCGTTCCAGCCGTTCACCACTTCCTACGTCTCTAGCAAAAACGTAAATCTCCGGACGCAGCACCCGCCACGTCCGGAGATATTCATTTCAAATCAGCCTCAGCCACCAT
Source organism: uncultured Candidatus Saccharimonadales bacterium (assembly GCA_964405545.1). GTDB lineage: Bacteria > Patescibacteriota > Saccharimonadia > UBA4664 > UBA4664 > CAYOOH01. The sequence goes on from CAYOOH010000015.1 coordinate 373, forward strand.
AACACGGCGCCACCCGAGACGACCGCGGCCCATCATTCGGGTCGCAGATATAGAAGCCCGTATCTCCGAAACTCGGCGGCACAAAGTGCAGTCCCTTCTGACCGCATCGAAGGCATCGGCCACCCTTCACAGAGACGAGCTTCCCCTAGACCCAGTCACCACACGCTCCGCAATAGCTATCCGCCGACGCATCCGCTTGGAGCGTCCTCGGCCCGGTACCTTACCCATTGCCGTTCTCCCTCCTCGGGCTACTCGAAACCCGCCTCAGACCCCTCATCGCGCCATGCCTGATATCCTTGGGACAAATCGGCTGATGCCACTTGGCGCTTATCGTCGCACCAGGCTCATCAGCCCTTTGATGACACGGCATCTCATACCGACAATCCACATGCGCACAAACGTGGAAATGATCCGGCAACCTCGATCTCTTGACAGACACAACTCAACCAATCATATCAAGTATCAAACTGTCTGATTATCAAACGGTACTCGTCATAACATAATAGAACAAATCAGTAAATACACCAACCTCTCGCCAAAACCCGCCGCCACCCCGGCCACACGCCTCTCGCCCACCCCAGCCATACCCTACCCTCAAGTTACATCCGCACATCCACCCACCCTCGCCCATACCAAAAAATCCCCATTCCAGGGGACTCTTTGGTACAAGCAAGGAGATTCTTAGCTTACCGACGCAAGTCGAGCTTCTTCAAAACTTCCTGATAGCGATTAACGTCCTTCTTGCTCAAATAATCAAGCAACGACCGGCGCTTGCCAACCATCTTCAGCAGACCACGCCGAGAATGCTCGTCCTTCTTGTGGGCCTGAAGATGACGAGTCAGCTCTTTAATCTGCTCAGTAAAAATCCCAATCTGAACCTCCGGCGAACCGGTGTCCTTCTTGTGGGTTTGCAACCCAGTAATAACTTTGGTTTTAGATGCGGGTCTTAACATAACGAGATTGATCTTAGCATGTTTCAACAGATCTGGCAACACTATTACTACCTGACCCCCATTCTCAGGTACTAAAAGCCATCCAAGCTAGGCAACAAAAGTCGAGATTATCGACCGGCAGACACATCTACCGGTCGATAATCACTTGAGGCCGACGGGCCAGCAAACCGTTCAAGCCTACACCGTCAATCGGTGTCGCGCCGGCCCGCGCTGCGCAGACGTCGCGCTACCGTCGGGCCGCAGCTCACCACCGTCCTCAAACACAATCACGCCGTTACACAGGAGACTCCATCCCTGCTCGGGATGAAACGACACTACCCGCGCAGCGTCATGATCAATTGCCGCCGCTAACGGACACAGCGGCTGGTGCGTACAGGCCATGACGGCCACCTTTCTAGGTACGTAGGTCACCTACTATTTTTTAGAAAGTACCTCGAACATTGTAGTCCGTCCGGGATCCAATTCAAGGGCAAAAAGACTGGGTAACCGGGCAAAACGCCCGGTTACCCCTACCCCGTTACCCTCCTAAGAAATCCCAAACAATCTTGCAAACAACAACCAAGCAGCACCCACCCGAAATCACCGCTGCAACGTACATCCAAGGATTGACCTGGGCCATATAGACGTTCGCCCCACACATCAGCGCGTAGGCTGCCGCCCCTGTAGCCAACCTACCCAGAGACAGGGGTCCCTCAAACCCCCAAAAGATATACCACACCACTGCCATGCCAACCAGCACACAGAGCGCGTAGAGCAGCCAAGCCATCTCGGCTCCCTTCGTTGGTAGAAATTCGTTGGTAGAAAAAAGCAGGAACAAGACTACAGCAACATTTTATAATAAAAGGCAGAAAAAGCAAGAAGCTAAACCCGTGCCTACCCACCTCCTACCGGTAGCTGCCACCACCTATCCGCTAGAGCCAAAGTAAGTTAAAGCTCGCGCAGCCGTTGCTCTACCATCGCTGCCGTCGCCTCATCCAGTACCACTGCCTCATCCAGCCGATAATCCGCCACCTCAGTCCGCACCAGCCCGGCTAAGTACGCCCCCGTACCCAAAAACCGCCCCAAGTCCTCAGCCAGCGTCCGGATATAGGTACCGCTCGACACCCTAGCCTCCAGTCGCACCACCGGATAGTCATAGTGCAACAAAATATTCTCATACACCGTCACCTGTCGGACTGGCATCACTACCCTCTCGCCGGCTCGCGCCCGCTTATACGCCTCCCGGCCTCCAATCTTAATCGCCGAATACACCGGCGGCACCTGACTGATCTCACCCGTCAGCTGCACCAACACCGCCTCCACCTCCTGGCGGGTCGGCACCCGATCATTCACCGCCACAAGCTCGCCCTCACGGTCACCTGTCGAGCTCGTCGCACCCAAACGAATATCAGCCACATATCGCTTGTCTAGCTTGGTCAAACGCTCCGCCTGCTTGCAGGCCGTACCAAACAGCATCAACATTAGTCCGTTCGCCGCCGGATCCAAAGTCCCAGCATGACCGATTTTGCGCACCCCCGTCACGCGCCGCAGTCGTCGGATAACATCAAACGACGATATACCCGTCGGCTTATCCACCAGCAATAAACCGTTCAGCACCAAGCCCTCCTCTAGACGTTATAAATTCGCCGCCTTCGCGCTTCGCTACTCAGCCGAATCGCTCACTTCGATATGACTGGGGTCAATAATTGGCAGCTCCTCATCCGTTCCACGAAACGGCCGCAAATCGTGTACCGGCTCAGCCACTGGTGCCGTCGGCACCACCGAGGCCGGCTCTACAGCCGATGC
>CAYOOH010000015.1:3210-14829 GCA_964405545.1 uncultured Candidatus Saccharimonadales bacterium
CCGGCTCAGCCACTGGTGCCGTCGGCACCACCGAGGCCGGCTCTACAGCCGATGCCAAAACAGGCGCCTCGGCCGGAGTCGCCGCTACCGGCACCGTCTCAGTCTCCGAAACCGTCGCCACCTGAGTCGCCGGAGCAGCCGCGCCAGTCGCCGGATCACCGGACGCCGCGACTGGCGCTGCCGTTTCCGACACGGTCGTAGATCCGGACACCGAATTATCACCAACTGACGCCGAAACCGAACCCGGCCCCTTCGGAGCAGACGTAGCTTCTGCTACCGGAGCCGTCGCCGGCATCACCGCCGAACCCGCCGACATCACCGCAGGCCCGGCACCAACCACCGCCTCCTCACGCCCAGACTCACGCCCCAACTGAGGCTCACGTGCCGGCTGCGCTCCCTGACGATCCCGCTCGCCTCCATTAGATCGCTCAGTGCGGTTGGCGCCCTCGCTACTGCGTGACCCATCGTTACTGCGTGGCCCATCACTGCGCGACTGATCTCGCTCGCCACGACCATCCCGGTACAGCGCCCGGACCACCGCCTGCTGCCGCGCTCCAGCAGCCATCATTTGAGCGGCCACCGTCAAGCTCTTACTCGTTGTGTGACTAGCCGTAAACCGGTCCGTCGACGCCACAATCCCCATCAAAAGAGCCGTCGCAATCTCAGCGTCCACAATACCGCTCTGCAGACTCTCGCTCAAAGCCACCAGCATCTCGCACAAGCTCGAAGCATTCGGCTCAATCAAATTAATAGCGCCGTAGTTTTCATTTGACCGATGAAAATCCAAGTTAATGACCGGCATATTGGCGAATACTGCCTGATTCTGTTCATAAATCCGATCCACCCGCGCCCTCGTCGGTACGCCCAAAATAATCGCCAAATCATACTCCAATTGAGCCTGGCCATAATCAAACGTCACATCACTAGGCGCAAAATTACCCTTAAAAGGCGTCAAAAAAATATTCAGTTTCCCATCCTGGACTTCATAGCGCAGCTTGTCTACCTCAGCTCGAGTCACGTCCACCTTCAGCACAAAATCCCGCAGACCCGACATCGCCTTCTCCACCGTCGCGGTCTCCAACAACGACGCCGCTTGAGGCAGGCTGTCACTAATTACCGCGCTTACCTTCTTGCCAAATTTACGCAAAATCATCGCCAAGCTAATCACGGCCGCTACTTGATCCATGCTTGGATGTTGACCGGACGTAATTAAAATCGTTTGAGCCTGGCGAATAGCCTCAGATGTCTGCTGCTTAGGGGTTAATTCCATAAAAATCGGCCGATCATTAGTTGCTATATAATCTACACCATTTAGGTTAATTTGTCAATGGTTGTGGTTATGCTTATCCCTCGCCACGCCGCAAAGAACATCACCAAACATACATCTACACCAAAAGTGGGAGAGCTTACAATTAGGCTTGATTGCCTCTCCTTTAGGCATAAAATAAACTCATTCCCTGTCCCCGACCCCGTCCCAAAAAGAGAGGCGTCATGGCCGTCCCCACGCCCGTACGACAGAGATTGGCACTGACCGTCAATCGCATTTCTCAAGGTCGCAACGCCAGCCATCTTGCTGTCACCGTTACCGACCACACAACAGGCAAAGCCATCACCTACAAGCGCCGCTACGCCAACCTCTTTCGCACCTGCGAACCGTTCATGCAGGGAGACCAACTCTTTCTCTTGATTGCCCCAACAGTCGGCAGCCTAGCGGTTATCGATTTTAGCTCAGGACAGGTAGTCGCCAGCTTCACCATGAATGACAGTTTCTGCCCCCTGGACCTCTACGTCCCCGACCCAGCCGACGCCGACCCCAAGGACACCAATGCCGCCAATGCAGACGACTGGGCCTATGGATCCTTCGGTTTCGTGGCCGGATTCGCCTGGGACACCGCTCGCCCGCCTACCATCCGCTGGGTTGACCTCAGCGGTATCCTCAACCGCCAACTCTTAGTCGACACCCGACTCGGAGCCGAGCTCGAACTCCCACCAGAGTTCAGCTTGCACCAAACCGTACACCTTGGCACCAACGGACGCATCCGGTTCCTAACCCAGCGCACCATTACGGTGAAGTGACACCCCAAGGCCTCGAGAAACAGTTGTTTTTCGGGGCCTAATTCTTGCCGTTCAGATGAGTCTGATTAATACCCTTGTCCACAAATTCCGCCCACCACCACTCATGCGGATGACCATCCTTCATTGCCAAAGCCAGCTGCTTAGCCGACTCCGTCCGCATCCGTGGTACCCGATTAATAAAATCACCTTCGAACCACCGCTCAGCCAATTTATTACCTCTCCAAGCCAAAATCCATTCAATATACATCTGCGCCAAACTGTCGGCGTCTTTGGCGCACTTAGCCGCTAGACTCTCCCGCTCCTCATACTCGGTCATCATCGTTAACAAATCCTGACCAAACGGCAAGTCGGCAAACTGATCTCGCATTGCCTTATCTTCGTCAATCTCGACATAGTTCTTGGCCACAAAATCCGCATCCCCCGTTCGGGCTTCGGCCAGATCATGTAACGTTCCCATTGCCATCGCCCGCAAGCCCGCCTCGTGAGTCAAGCCCTCCATCCGTGCCAGACAATAAGCAATCACCGACACCTGATAACAATGCGACGCAATCGAATCCGGCGTATTGTTGCCCAGATTGCGTACATGACTCCGCGGCATATCAATCAACATGCCAGCCTGCTCTATCAGATACAAAACACGTTTATTATTCATACCCAGCATTCTATCTGGTAGTCGAACAAAAAGCGAATTAATTATGTCTCCCCAGTGTCACCTTTACAATTTGGGTCAAATCAGGTATATTCCATGGGTATTTGACGCCTAGGCGCCGATCCGAGTAGTACTACTCGCTAACCACTAACAGGAACCACCAATGCCCATCATCAAGTCCGCCATCAAGCGCACCAAGCAAGCGCTCGTCCGCCGCAGCCACAACCTCCAAGTCAAACGGGCCGTCAAGCAAGACATCACCGCCCTCGAAACCGCCCTCAAGACCGGCGCCTCCGACATCCAGGCCAAACTAGCGGCCGCCTACTCCGAAATTGATCGGGCCGTCAAGAAAGGCACCCTGCACAAAAACACCGCCGCCCGCCGCAAGAGCGGCCTCGCCCACGCCGTTGCCAAGGCCGCCGGCGTCGAGGCCACACCGGTCGAGACCAAAACCACCAAGGGCGCCGGCAAAAAAGCCGTCACCGCCAAAACCGCTGCCCCCAAGGCCGCCAAAGCTCCTGCCGCCAAGAAGCCAGCTACACCCAAAAAAGCCGCTGCCCCCAAGGCCAAAACCCAAAAAATCGACAGCAGCAAGTAACATCCCGACTATCCAATTATCTCCCCAAATTAGGTCGAATTTCGACCTAATTTTAGTTCGAGACTTATAATTGCATCATGACCACCTCCACCCCCAAACCAGCCACCCTCCCAACACCCGCCCTTCCCCCGCGCGAGCTCGCCTTCACTGCCCGCCTCCATGGCCACGACCTCACCTTCCACACCACCTGGGGCCTATTTAGTCCCCGGGCCATCGATGAAGGCACCCAACTCCTCCTGGATCAAATCGGCCCTATCGCTCCCGATGCCCACATACTAGACCTCGGCTGCGGGTACGGCCCCATCGGTCTCGCCCTGGCCAAATCCAGCCCCCGCGGCACCACCCATCTCCTCGACAAAGATTTCGTGGCCGTCGACTACAGCCGACGCAACGCCCGGCTCAACAACCTTACCAATACCACCGCCTATCTCTCCAATGGTTTCGACCAAGTCCCGGCCGACGCTCGGTTTGATCTCATCGTCTCCAACATCCCGGCCAAAATCGGCGCCGAGCAGCTAGCCATTTTCCTCCACGACGCCCATGCCCACCTCAAGTCCGGCGGCCGCCTCTACGTCGTCACCATTTCCGGTCTTCGCGACTACTTCAAGCGCCACTTAACCGACCAGTTCGGCAACTACGACAAGCTCAAGCAGTCCAAGACCTACACCGCCGCCCTTGCCATCAAACGCTAACTCCTGCCACACAGCCCATATTTCCTCTAGCCCTTGAGTCGGCCCACCCCAACCACTATCCTATTAACCATGACCAAACCCTCCGCTGACCCAAATCGCGCCCAGCTCCTTGAACTCAGCCGCGAAATCGAGGATCATGTCGCCACCCTGCGCGATTTCGCCCTCATTCCCGGCAACGCTTGGCTCGCCCGCGGCGAGCTTCACCAGTTATCCGGCCTCCTGGCCGACCTCGAAAACCTTCTTGATTCCATCAAACAAGACGACATCGAAAATGGCTTCTAACAGGACAAAAATCGCCCTCATCACAGCCGGCGCCGTCCTTTTGGGCTGGCCCGTCCTAGGCGCCTTAACCAGCCCTGGCTGCTTCGAAGAAACCCTCGCCTCGCTATTTGACCTAAACGGTAATCACTACTATCAAGTTCTCACCCTAGCCGCCTGGCTGCCACTTGTCTCAGTCCTCATCGGCGCCGTTCTGGTCGGCCTCGGGCTCAACTTCGCCCTGGCCGGTCATATAAGCCCTCGCTGGATTCGGTGGCCACTTACCATCCTCGCCGTCCTGGCCATTGCCGCGGCGGCAGGAGGAAGCTATTTTATCACCAGCTTCGACCGCTGCTTCGTCTTCTAGCCACCGCTCACCACCATATAAATCAATCGTTCAACCGCCACCTCAGCCTTAGCTCGGCCGGTCTTAATATCGTATTCACACTCCCCCACTGCCCGGTAAGCCCTTACCAACACCGCCTCGCTCAAATCCCCCTGTGCCGCCAACATCTTGCCGGCCACATAGGGGCTCATACCCGCCACCCCGGCCAACTCCGCCGGACTCATACCAGCCGGCGCCGTCTTAGCCCACAGCAAATTGCGCAGCTGCCATGCAATCATCGTTAAGACGTACAGCTCGCTCTCCCGCTGCGCCAACAACGCTCGATAAGCACCCAACGCCACTCCCGCCTTTCCGGTCGTCATCGCCTCCACCAGCTCAAAAATCGACCGTTCCACGCTCGCCGTCACCAACTCACGGACCGCCTCAATCGTCACCGTTGACCTGTAGTTGACCAGCTTAGCCACCTCCTCGCTCAAACGCCACTGATCCTCCCCCGCCAGCTCTACCAGCTCGCGCGCCGCAGCGCCTTCCATCTCGCCCCCCAGCCAGACTGCCTCCGCCCGCACCCAGCTCAATAACTTGGCCCCCGTCACCGCCTCAAACTTCACCACCTTATCAGTCTTACTCAACGTCTTAAACGCCACAGTTCGCAGGTCAACCTCCCGCTCCACAAACACCGCTACCGTAGTCGTTGGCACACTCGCCAGCACTCCGGCCAGCTTCTCAACCACCGGCTTATTGGCCGCCAAACCCTCCACAATCACCAGCCGGCTCGTGGCCAAGAACGGCGCCGCCTGCAACACGCCGGTCAACTCCTGTACTCGCACCACTGCCCCGTCCACTCGCTCCAGACCAAAATCAGACCCGGCCTTCACTCGATAAGCCGCTACCATCTTGGCCAATTGCTGACGCAACGCGTACTGGTTTGGCCCATAGAAGAAAAAAGTCATACAGCCTAGTCTACCCTGCAATCCGCCTCCCGTCTCTATCTTGTCGTCCCGCATACCGGTTTAGGCTAAGTATTTCAAGTCTTTTCTAAACCGCTTGAGCTTATTAATATAGTCAAGGTTGCCCGGATCACAACCGGTCTTCGCACCAAGCGCGGAGTTCGCAACCCGAAAGGAGCACATCGTGTTGGAAACGGACAAGACGTCCAGCGGCGAGCTCGATCTGAGCACGGCCCAGTGGCGCAAGTCGACCAAGAGCGGCCCCTACACCGACAACTGCGTCGAGGTCGCTTTCGTCGACGATGCCATCGCCGTCCGCGACTCCAAGAACCCAACCGGCCCCGTCCTCGTCTTCACTCGCACCGAGTGGGACGCCTTCATCGGCGGCGCCCAGGACGGAGAGTTCAACCTCTAACACGCCTGCTCTCCGCAGTTCCTCTTGGGCTGTTCGCGCCTCGTGCGCTAACAGCCCCTCTTACGTTTTCGGCAGACTCTGGCACATGGGACAATAATGCGTCCCCCGGCCCGCCACCCGAATCTTCTCAATCGCAGTCCCACATTTCACGCATGGCTGCCCCGTCATCCGGTAGGCCCGAGCATGATCCTGGTAATCCCCTTTACCCCCAAACGAATTTACATAATGCGCAAAACTCGTTCCCCCATGCTCCATCCCCAGCGCAATAATCTGTCGGATCGCACCATGCAGCCGCCGCACCTCACCATCCGACAGCGACCCAGCCAACCGGGCCGGATGAATTCTAGCCAAATGCAGCGACTCATCCGCATAAATATTCCCTACCCCGGCCACCACCCCCTGATCCAAAATCACCGCCTTGACAGGGGCTCGTCGGTGTCGCGCCAAGGCCGCCGCCAAATACGCCGCGCTAAACTCCGGCGCAGCAACCTCCGGCCCCAGCCGCCCCACTAGCTCATCCTCACCCACCTCGGCTGTCGGTACCAGCTTAATCCACCCAAACCGCCGTTGATCATTAAAATACACCCGGTCACCACTCTCCAGTTCAAACACCACTCGCGTCGACCGGTCTGGCAACATCGCCGCCATGCTCTCGCTCGGATGCCCACCCGCATAGCGCTCCCCATCCGCCCGCACCAGCACAATCTGCCCCGTCATCTTAAGATGAAACAAAAGCGTAAACCCGCTATTCAATTCCATCATCAACACCTTCGCCCGCCGCGCCACCTTCACCACCTGCGCCCCCACTACCCGCCGCTCAATCAACTCCGGCGGCGCCAAAAAACTTCGCTCAGCTAGCACCTGTACAGCCGCGACTCCCTGGCCCAGCACCGCTCGCTCCAAGCCCCTACGAATTGTCTCTACCTCTGGCCCTTCCGGCACCCTTCCACTCCAAGTCATTGCTTCCCTTCACCATACCTGATATAACCATTGCTGATCAACGATTGTTCCTCGATTCGAAAAGAGACCCCAATGACAGCTCGCGATCTCGGCCTGGACGCCACCCGAGACCTCACAAAACCCATGAGGCTCGACAGCATCCATCAGCATTGGCGCTCAGTCCCCCGCCGGCAGCACGCTTTCGGGGTCGGCGCCTTTATTGGTCTCGTTATCGCCGTCCTGGGCGCTATCGGCTACATGGCTAGCTCCTTCCCCGAGGACCAGTTCGCGGCCGCCATGGTCGGCATTGCCGGCCTTGTCGTTACGTTCCTGTGCTGGCTCCGCCGCCTCGCCTACCGCCGCATCCGCCTCAATTGGGAGCAGCAGATCCGAGACGACTGGAACGAGCAGGCTGACATTATCCTTGAGCAGCTCCATGCCGGTCAACGACCTATACAGATCGACAACCCCGGCACCGCCTAACCGCCATTGGGACAAACGCCCCACCAGCCCGCAACTCAACCAGTTGTGGGCTATTTTTCTAAAGCTTGCGTAAGCCCTAACCGCCACCCTACAATTACCCTCGTCCCGTCCATCGCACCTGGTTCCATGGGAGGTCCACATGCAGCTGACGGTCTCCACCGTTCAGCAAGGTCTCGCCCGCCTCGGCCAGACAGCCAGCCGAGCAGGCCGTATACAAGTCCCCGCCATCACCCCCAAAATCGTCGCAGCCCTCGCCACCGCCACCACCAAATTCCGACGCGCCAACCTCCACCGGCGTGCCTGGAAAATCGCCACCTTCTTCAGTGGCGCTACTGGTCTGGCCATGCTCGGTAACCTAACCGCCTTTCTGATCAATTTCGATGTCAAAGAGCAGGCCCACGATCTTCTGATCCACGGCGCCATCTCGTGCGCAGTGCTAATCATCACCCTCATCACAGGCGGCAAATGGCGCCATTGGCGCAACATCCGCCAGGAGGTAGCCAAGGACCTCCACAAGGAGCTTGGCGTCACCGCCGGCCGCGCCATCTACGATCAGCTCCTAGCTACGGGCAGTCCCCTGCCCGAACCCGCCCCATAATACCCCGACCCGCAACCTCTCTAGGCTGCGGGTCTCATTACTTACCGACATCTCCTCGAGCACCGCCAGCTCGGCCCCACTCACAGCCTTTCTGGAAGCGTTCCCCAACGCTACCGCCCGAGCTCTCTGCGAAGAGATTGAAAGCGATCTGGAGTTCCTGACCGGGGAGAACTTGTCAGGAGCAGCCACGTTCTCGGACGTGGAAATCCAGCTTCAGAAAGTTTTGATGTTGAGGGTCGCACGACACGTCGTGTGCGGTTGGATATCCTAGGCTGCGAGGCTTGGTAGTAATACCGGGCCTCCGCTCCGTTTTAGCCCTTTAACTCGCCCCAATTCCGCCCCACTGCCGTCTCCACCATCAACGGAACCCCAATATCAATCACCCCCTCCATCACCTGGCGCATCATAACCGCCACCGCCTCGGCCTGCTCCTCTGGCGCCTCCACGATCAGCTCGTCGTGAATTTGCAGCAACAGCTTGGCCTCACCAAATGCACCCGAATCCAATCGCTGGGTCACCGCAATCATCGCTAGTTTATAAATATCCGCTGCCGTCCCCTGGATCGGAATATTCAACGCCACCCGCTCAGCCGCCTGCCGGTGCATATAGTTAGCCGACCGCACCTCCGGCACCAACCGCCGCCGGTTAAACCACGTCGCCACATACCCCTCGTTATAAGCCTGCTGCTTTAAGGCATCCAAATACCCCCGCAGCCTCGGCCGGATCTCAAAATACCGATCAATAAACCCTTGCGCCTCCCGCACCCCCATCCCGGTTGCTACGCTCAATCCATGCGCACTCATGCCGTATAGCACGCCAAAGTTAATTGTCTTGGCCGCAGCCCGCTGAGCCCTCGTTACCTCGCTCGCCTCCACTCCAAACAACTCAGCCGCCGTCTCCACATGCAAATCAGCCCCACTCCGAAACGTCTCAATCATCGCCTCATCACCGCTCAAAGCCGCCGCCACCCGCAGCTCAATCTGCGAATAATCCGCTCCCACCAGCACCCGCCCCGCCGGCGCCACAAACGCTGTCCTGATCTCCCGGCCGTTCTCCGTTCGCACCGGAATATTCTGCAAATTCGGGTTGTTCGAGCTCAAGCGCCCGCTCGGCACAATCGCTTGTGAAAAATTCGTATGCACCCGCCCGTCTGCCGCCACCGCCGCCGGCAGCGCCTCTACATACGTACTCGCAAGCTTGGTCAGCTCTCGGTACTGCATCAACAGCGGAATCATGGGATGGGCGTCACGCAGTTTTTCCAACTCCGTCGCCGCCGTACTCAAGCCCGTCTTACCTTTCTTAACGCCAACTACGCTTAAACCCAGCCGCCCGTACAAAATCTGCCCCAGCTGCGTCGGCGATTCCAAGTTAAACTCCTCCCCCACCAAGCCGTAAATCTGCTCCTTTAGCTCCCTAATCTGCCCCCGGAGCTTCTCGCCAAACCGCTCCAAAAACCCGCTATCGAGCCCAATCCCGGTCAGCTCCATGTCCGCAAGCACCGTCACGATCGGCCACTCGATCTCATCCGCCAGCCGCTCCACCGTCCAGCCGTACTGGTTAACCGGGGTCGCCTCAGCCAACGCGCGCCTCAATCGCTCATACAGCCGCCAGCTCATATCGGCATCCTCAGCCGCGTACGTCGTAGCCGCCTCAATCTCGGCCTTATCAAATGTTACCTGATTGCGACCCGTCCCGATCAATTCACTGATGGGGATCATTTCTATACCCAATTCACTATAGGCCAAATCATCCAACGACGGCCCCCGCCCCGTCCCATTGACCAAAAAAGCCGCAATCATCGTATCAAACACAATTCCCCGTACCCGCACCCCATGCTTGGCCATCACCTCATAATCAAATTTTAGATTATGCCCCACCTTGCCAATCTTTGGGTCCTCCAACACCGGCCGCAATACCGCCAGCGCCTCATCCCGCACCAACTGTGTCCCCTGGACATGGCCAACCGGAATGTAATACGCCACCCCCTCCTCAAACGCCACGCTAATACCCACCAAATCCGCTACCAACGTATCAACCCCCGTCGTCTCCGTATCAAAAGCAAACACCACCTGCTTCGCTAGTTCTGCCGCCAGCTCCCGCAGCGCTGCCATATCCCGAATCGCCGTATACGTCACCGTCCCCAAGTGCGCTCGCTCTCGCTTAGCCGTCCCTTCCGCCGGCCCAAACAACGTCAGCTCACCCTCGCCCCCGCCAAACTTCTCGCCAACCGCTGCCCTCTCACCCCCCTTGTCGCTACCACCGCTGGCCGATCCGGCCGGCAGTCTATTCAACAAAGCCGGCTTAAAATCCAACCGGCGGAACAGCTCGTCCAATTTCTCCCGGTCATACCGCCCCACCCGAGCCTCCTCAAGGTCCAGCTCCAGATCCATATCGCACACAATCACGCTCAAAGTCCGGCTCAAGTAAGCCATATCCTTCCCCACCCGCAACTTCTCGCCCACCGAACCTGCAATCTCGTCCACATGCTCATAAATCCCATCCAGCGTGCCATAATCCGCCAGCAGCTTAATCGCTCCCTTATCGCCAATCCCCTTCACCCCCGGAATGTTGTCGCTGGCATCTCCCACCAGCGCCTTGTAGTCAATAAATTGCGCCGGCGTCAGACCATACCGCTCCTGCATCTTGGCCAAATCATACCGCGTCGGCTCTAGTCCCCGGGGGTTAAAGATATCCACCACCGTCGCCCTATCCACCAGCTGCAACTGATCCTTATCTCCGGTGGCGATCACGATCTCTACATCCCCCCGCGCCTCCGCCTTACGCGCCAGCGTACCAATAATGTCGTCCGCTTCGTACCCCGCCACCTCAATCCATGGCAAACCCAACGCTCCTACCAACGCCTTCGTATCCGGTTTCTGCACAAACAAATCCGGCGGCGGGGCCGCTCGATGGGCCTTATATTCCGGATACAACTTCTTACGAAACACCGTCTCGTCGCCCTTGTCCCAAGCCACGATCACATAATCCGGCCTCTGGTCACCCAATACCTTGAGCAAGATCGCCAAAAAACCATACGTAGCATTCGTCGGCTCCCCGGCTCGATTCGACAAGTGGGGAATAGCGTGATACCCCCGGTGAAACACCGCCGACCCATCCACCAGCACCAATAGCGGCTTTTTCTCCATAGCGTCCATTGTAGCTTACTCGGACCCGTCACTCTAGCCGCGAGCCGTCACGGCACCGACTACCTATTTACCTAGAGTCAGCTCGATATTAGAACGTAGCCGGACCATCAGTCAGATCCAACCAAAGAATCCATCGATCCAGACCAATACCAGTCCTCCACCGGGTCAACATAAGAAAAGAGGTCCCTCGAAAACCCGAGAGGCCCCCCAAACAATGCCTACAGCAAGTTACCCGGCGGTCTTACGACCTGTATCCTCGACGGCCGTCTAGCCGGCGAAACCCCCTCAGGACTGCCCAAATCAGCCGCTCTCTGCCCCGGCTCAAGAGCCGCATAAACCCCCATCAGACAGCGGTGGTAGAACCTGCCCGCCAAGACCTCAAACGAGTCCTGCGAGCCATTATTAAATACCAGTTGCTGGCAGACCCCACGTACGCTCTGCCAGTTATACGGCGCCAAAGCATTAACCCTCG